>JBGPFY010000030.1:0-8208 GCA_041483615.1 Nitrososphaeria archaeon
AGCGGAGGCGGGCCGACGACCGCCAAGGCCCTGCTCTTCGTAGCGACCTACATCAGCTTCTGGGTCGCCATGGGGGTCGCGCTCTACATCGCCATCGCCCTGGTACTCGGCCAATTGCCCATGGAAGCGAACCTCTTCATCGGGACGTCTGTGGGGTTGGGGGCGGCGCTGATCCTGGTGGCCGTCTACCAGCTCTCCCCCATAAAGGGGGAGTGCCTGAGCAGGTGCCACCCTACCTCTTTCCTCTACAAGTACTACAGGGGCGGGCTCCTCGGGTCGGTAAGGATGGGGGCGGAGTACGCGAAGTACTGCATAGGATGTTGCTGGGTCATGATGGCTTTCCTGATAGTCTCGGCCTCCATGGGAGTCGCGTGGATGGCAGCGTTCGCGGGCATCATCTTCGTCGAGAGGACGTTCCCGATCCGCCGATGGGTGCCGCGGCTCTTTGGAGTGGGATTCCTGATTGGCGGCGTGGCGCTCGTCTTGGCCGGTTGAGCCTTTCCTGGCCGCTTGACCGTGAGAAGGACCCTAAGCCACAGATAAATAGTCCGGGCGCTCTCGCTTCAGCGACCTCGTTTGCCTGAAAAATGGACTCTGACCGGCGATTGGATAAACACATGCAGCTGCGATTCTGGGTGCCCGTGCCTTTTCTATTCAAACCCCACAAAAGGGAACTGCGACAGCCTCGACTCATTTCACATAAGGAAGGGCACGTACGGCAGCGTCAAGCTCGACGGCCTAAACGCGATGTTGCTGGGCAAGATCCCGGGCAACATGTGGAAGGGCAATTGGACCGGGGCAGTCTATCTGGACAAGCGTGCCAACCCGAAACAGAGGCAGGCGCTCGAGACAATCTTCACTGGGAAGGCGGGCGGAGCGCCCGCGATGCTCGCGAGCCTGGTCGGGACGAACAAGGGCCTGAAGTACGTCGCGATCGACATCGACCCGAAAAAGATCTGGGTGTCCTTGCCAGGTATCGCGGAATACCAGCTTAAGCCGACGGAGGGAGGAAACAAGAAGAAACCGATTCAGGTAGCAAACAACCCGTTCTCGCCCGCGATCGAACCCATGAACATGGGGATCTCGGTGAAGAGCCACTATTCCGACTATGGAATAGAGTTCGACAACACCGGAAAGGACGGCAACTGGGCGCCATTCCGCTTCAAGGGTCCCTAGCGACTACGCTAGGGCGGCATTTTCTACGACCGGCCTCGGAGCAGGAACTCGACGCGAGTTCCGGCAGCCGCTTAGTCTTCGCCTAAGTATTCAGGTCTGAGTGGGTCGTCAGAGCGATGGCAGGTCTAGGACCTAGTCTTTCAGGGGCTCGAGCGCAGCCATTGCGATGGGGGGCATCTTCTTGAACTCGTCCCACTGCTGCTTGGTCAGGTTGAAGAAGTCGGCGCCGAACACCAGGGCGAGGTTCTGCCCGATGTCGGGGTGCCCCTTGGGGAACTCGGCGATGACGTGGAAGCTGATTCCCGCGTCCTCGTGGAAGATCGTCACCGAGTTGAGCTCCTTGAGGAGCTTCTCGGCAGAATAGGGGGAGTTGCGGATCTCCTTCTCAAGCGTCTCGAGCATCACCTTGTACCCGCCTTTCGCAGTGTGAGTGGATGCGCGGGGAACCGCACCCATGGGCGGAATCTCGTAGGATATGCTGTAGGCCTTTGCCAGCTTGTCGACCTCCGCGCTTTTCAGGAAGCCGACCAGCCCAGGACGGCTCACGGTCCCGTTCTTGGGGACCATGTAATGCTCCGTCCTGTGGAACCTCGCCGACACCGCGACGCTTTTGTTGATTAGCGGGGAGGTCCAGGTCCCGCCGTATATCGCGCGGTGGCGGATGTAATCGGGGAAGTAGCCCAGGGTGACCTCCCACTCGTCGAAGGACCTCCTGTAGACGAGGTCGAGGCTCCCCCACTCCTCGCTCTTCTTCGCAGGGCGGAGCCTGACCTTGTCGGCGGTATCGTTCACTATCCCCTCCAGTCGGTCCTTGAGGATCTTGTTCTTCATGACCTTCTCGACCTCGGCGGGATGCGTCTGGAGGACGCCGAGGAGAAGGTCGGTCAGGTCTGACGACGAGACCGGTTTCGTGTCCCTCATCTTGGGCACTATCGTGTCGATGAGCTTCGCGGTAATCATATCGCGTCCCCTCGCGGTTCCCCCGTTTTCCTTCGAGCCGACGATGTGAGCAAGGGCCTTCTTCCTCGCCTCATCGGTCTCCTCCTTCGAGGTCGAACCGAAGAACGAGTCGAAGCCGTCCATAATACCCTGTAGCCTCTCGACGACTTCCATACTGCGGCGCTTTTCCAACGTGGATTATATCCTTTAAGAGTGACTCTTCGGAAAAACGCCTCTCCGGGCCGCCCGAGCCGAACCTTTTCCTCGCGCGTGTTTATTAGCTCGGGAGCGCGAATCCTGTTTCATCGATGGTCGACTGGTATGTTTACGTCATCCTGGGCGTGGCGGTTACCATCTCGTTCTGGACGGCGCTCCTGGAGGCCACATTCTTGACCGTCCGGCCTTTGTCCCTGACCTCTGCGAGCAACGCGGGGAACGCGCAGGCGAAGAAGGCCATCCAGATTGTCGGCGAGAGGACCAAGCTTGTCAGCACCACGACCCTCCTCTCGACCTTCGCGGACGCGATCCTGACAACCGCGACGGGGGTCATCCTCTCGAGCGCCTTCGGCCCCGGAGGGTGGGTGTTCTCCGTGATTATCACAAGCCTCGCGATCATGATCTTCCTCAACCTCCTCCCAAAGGCGATAGGGATCGAGAACTCCGTCAGGATGGCCATGTTCCTCTCGCCCAGCACCAAGGTCCTGCTGACGGTCCTGGCCCCTGTCGCGCTGCCACTAACTAATGTGGCCAGGACCCTCTCACAGGCGATTGTTGGCAAGCCCGCGTACGCGCAGGAGGCGCTGGTGGACGAGTTCGAGAGCCTCCTCATCATGCTAGAGAAGGCGGGGCACATTGAGCCGGACTCCGGGAGGATACTGCGCTCTGCCCTGGCGTCTTCGAAGACGACCGCGGGCGACTTGCTCACGCCCCTAAGCGAGATAGTCGCCGTCAACGTCGGCTCTACCGTGAGGGAGGCGCTGCGGCTCATGGGAAAGTCGAACCATCCCCATCTCCCGGTCTACGACAGCAGGGCGGGGACATACGTCGGGGCCGTCACGTTCCGCTCGCTTTTCGGGGCCTTCAGCGCCGAGGGGATCGCCGACGGCATCCTCTCTCACATGGTCCAGCCGGCGAAGGTCGAGGCGGACGAGACCGCTGCCACGGTGATGGACAAGATGCAGTCGGCTGGCGTCACGATGGCGTTCGTCTCCGAAGGGGGAGAGCTCAGGGGCATGGTCACGGTGACCGACATCCTGGAGGTAATCCTCGGGACGAAGATCCGGAGAGAAGCGCATTCGGACACGCCCCAGACCAAGGCCACCTAGGGGACGGCGAGACGGCGGCCGAGACCGCGACCTACGATTCCGCGCGGGGTTCCCCGACGAGCCCGCGGGGGGTCGCCTCCGCGAACACCTCGGCCTGGAACCTAAGCACCTTGACGTCTGGCGTAAGCCAGGCGTCGGGCAGAAGCCCGGCCTTCTGGCATGTCAGCGAAAGGAAGGCGTCGGGAGTTAGCCCCATCTCGGTCGCGACCTGGGGCAGCAGGAGCCCGCTCGTCCCCGACGCCGAGACGATCAATCCGTCTGTCCCGACCCTCACGTGGCTGGGCAGCTCGAGCGCCTTGCACTCGATCCTCTCCGGCTCGGTGAGGGCGCTGACCTCGACCGTGAGGGAGTCGAGCTCCGAGGCCTCCACCCTGGGGAACCTGGGGTCGTGGGCGGCCGCGCCGACCGCTGCCTGGACGACCGCCTCCCCGAGGGGCTTGACGGGATACGGCACGCCGATGCAGCCCCTGAGCCCTCCGTCCAGGGCGTTGAGGGTGACGAAGGCTCCCCGATGAGTCCTGAGGAACTCGCCCCCGCCGTCCGACCAGGCGGAGAGTTCGTGCGCGGCGGGGGTTCGCCCTTCGACGACGGCGGCATCGATCGCCTTCCTCGCTATCCATACGAGGCGCGCCCCCTGCTCCGGCGAAAGCGTCAAGCTGGTTGACCTGGCGCCTCCCGACGGGCCCCGCCGATAAACCCTCTTGCTGAGGCGTCGCGCCGCTCAAGTTCACTCTCCTTAAATCTCGTGGCTCGACCCGGACTCCTCGGCATGGCGTTGCGAAAGCCCGCGGTCGCGGGAAGCTTCTACCCCGCGAGCGAGGCCCAGCTCAGGGAGGCAATCAAGGGCTCCTACCTGCACAAGCTGGGCCCCGGGAGGCTCCCATCCAAAGGGGCCGCCGGCGAGACCCATGGGTTGAAGGCGTGCGTCTGTCCCCACGCCGGCTACATGTACTCGGGCCCTATCGCGGCGCACAGCTACCTCGATGTGTCGCAGCTCGACAAGCCGGATCTGGTTGTGATTGTAGGGCCAAACCACTATGGCGTAGGGAGCGGCATCGCCACCTATGGGGAGGGGGAATGGGAGACCCCTCTCGGGAGGGTCGTAGTCGACGCGGAGGCCTCGAGGAAGATCGTGAAGCTGACGGGCATCGTCGACATCGACCCCGAAGCGCACCGGAGGGAGCACTCGATAGAGGTCCAGCTACCCTTCCTCCAGGCCATGTACGGGGGTTCATTCAGCCTCCTGCCGATCTCGCTCGCGTTCCAGGACAAGGCCACGGCCCGCGACCTCGGGAAGGGGCTGGCCGGGATGCTTGGCGATGCCGCCGATGGGGAGAGGAGCGCGGTCCTCATAGCGTCCTCCGACCTCACCCACTACGAGCCCGCCGCGCAGGCCAAGGAGAAGGACACAGCGCTCTTGGGGCACGTCCAACGGCTCGACCTCGATGCTTTCTACACGACCTTGGAGAGGAGGAACATCACCGCGTGCGGGTACGGCGCCATAGGCGCTGTCATGGAGGCCTGCAGGCTCCTCGGCCTCGAGAAGGGCAGGGTGAACGCCTACGCCACGAGCGGCGACGTGACCGGCGAGAACGAGGCCGTGGTCGGCTACCCTTCGGTCACCTTCCTCGAGCGTTGAAGCGGAAAGAGGCATCCCTTATAGGGATGGGAGGCCTCGTCGGCCAAACGGAAGAGCTAGCATGGTGGACAAGGAGGGCATACTGTGGCATCCCGTCGGGAACGGCAGGATAGTCTGCGACGCTTGCAACAGGCGGTGCTCGATACCCGATGGCTCGCACGGCTTCTGCTACGTGAGGAAGAACGTCGGAGGGAAGCTCTACCTCTCGGTCTACGGCAAGCTGGCTGCGATGCAGATCGACCCGATAGAGAAGAAGCCCTTCAACCATTTCCACCCGGGGACGCACGTCTTCACCGTGGGGACGATCTCCTGCAACTGGCACTGCCACCCCGCAGGGACGCAGATTACGCTCGCCGACGGCTCTTCAAAGAGCGTGGAATCTTTGGCGAAGGGCGACGCACTTTGGTCGTATGACGTCACGGACGATGATATGACGAAGTCGAAGCCTAGACCAAACATCGTTACAGAGATTCGGACACGCAGGGCAGAGTTGTGGGCATTATGGTGGGGCGGGACAAAGGCAACTCAAAAGACAGGGAGCAGAAAGACGCTCATCACGGGCGATCACCCGGTCCTGACGAGAGGCGGTTGGAAGGAGGTTGCTAATCTCAAGCCCGGCGACTACATTCTAAGAGTCTGGCCTCAAATCGGCAAAAACAGGAAGGAAGCTCAAAGGGCAGGCGAATTCGAGTGCAAGAAGTGCGGAAAGATAATTGGCGGTATAGAAGCGTGGGCTGCGCATCGCAATAGCTGCTACGCAGAGCAGCAGGTTATGCCCGAATCGCAGAGGGCGATAGTCCGAGAGATGATGAAAACTAGGAACCCGATGAGGGACCCTGTGGCCGCCGAAAAACAGAAGGCCACCGTCAGGATGAGGCTTCTCACCGACCCCAACTACGGCCTGCACAAGAACATAGAGCGATTCCGCAAGTCCCTTCACAAGCATCCATCGAAAGCGCAATTGATCTTGTACGAGGTGCTCGATGAGCTGGGCGTCAAGTATGAGCCAGAATTCATACTGAAGCCAGACAAGCTTCTCCCGAACTCCCAAAGCAGATACATCCTGGATGCTGCGCTGCCTGATCTCAAACTCGACTTCGAGGTCGATGGCTGGTGGCACTACAACGATGAGCGGATTATGAAGCGTGACATCGTCAGGGACGCCACTCTCAAATTGAATGGCTGGCACGTAGTGCGTATCCCCGGCTCTTCAATTTACAATCATGCGGACGACATCAAACACTTGATTTCTGCTCACCTGAAGAATCTCGAAATGGTTAACGACAAGCATTGGGTCCGAGTGCTTGATGTCAGGCGGATCGGACAGACTACAACTGTTTACGGGTTCGAGTGCATCCCTAGTCACACCTACGTGGCAGACGGGATACTCGTGCACAACTGTCTTTTCTGCCAGAACCACTCCATCAGCAAGGAGACCGATGTCTACGGCGAGGACGTCCCGCCGGAGCAGGTCCCCAGGCTGGCCGCGGAGAACGACTGCGAGGGCGTGGGGTTCAGCTACAACGAGCCGACCATATTCGTGGAGTACGTCATCGACACCGCGAGGGAGGCCCACCGCATGGGGAAGTACACCGTCTTCGTGACGAACGGGTACGGGACTGTTGAGTCGGTCCGGGCGATCAAGGGATACGTCGACGCGGTCGTGGTCGACTACAAGGGGAGCGGGGAGGAGCTGTTCCAGAGGCGGCAGACCATGACGGTGAGCGCGGAGCCGATAAAGGCCACCCTCCTGGAGCTAAAGGCCCAGAAGATACACACGGAACTGACCGACCTCATCATCCCACAGGTTGGGGAGGACTTGGACGAGGCGAGGAAGCTTTGCAACTGGCTTTACGACAACCTGGGGCCCGACGTCCCCATTCAATTCACAAGATTCCACCCTGACTACAAGATGCAAGACCTCCCCGTCACCCCTTACGAGCTGCTGCTGAGGCACCACGAGATTGCGACCGAGGCCGGACTCAACTACGCCTACATCGGCAACGTGCCGGGGAGCCCGCAGGAGCACACCTACTGCCCGGGATGCCACGGAGTTGTGATCGAGAGGCACGGGTTCATGATAACGGGTTGGAACCTGGACGAAAACTACCGATGCAGGACGTGCGGCCACAGAATCCCCATAACGGGAAAGAGGGCGGAAAAGTTCCGCTACCGGGGCATCGAGTCGTTCTTCATCCCCAATCCCCGGTGAGAGAGGTCTGAGGGCTGCGAGCGCCGAGCGTTCGGGCCTGGCTAGCTTATGAGGACGATGTACTTGCCGCGTTCGAGCGTCTTCGACAGTGTCATGCAGGACTCCTCGGAGAAGCACACCTCGAGCTTGGGATTCTTGTCCTTTGCAATCTCCTTGATCTCCTCCTCGCTCAGGCCAGACTCCAGGAGGAACCTCAGGTAGTTCACGTCGTGCCTGAGGCTCTGTTCTTCATCTTCCGCATTCATATTCCGCACTTTTCGTAAACAAACGAACTTTTTCCATATAAGTCTTTCCTCTGATTGTTCTGATGTCGACATATGCCAATGTCAACTACACGAGTGATGACGCCCGTGTGATGCGATCGTCTATTCTACCGTCTCGGTTCTGGCCTGTCACTCTTAACTAGTGGTTGCAGACTCTCGAAGTCGAATGAAGATAACGGATGCAAACGTGACGGTCATGGTCACCGACATGAAGAAGGCGATCCACTTCTACGTCGAGGTGCTCGGTCTCAAGCTAAAGGCAAACTACGCAGACCAATACGCGCAGGTCGCAGCCCCCGGCGTAATGATCGGGCTCCACCCAATGACGAAAGACGACTCGCAGCCCGGAAAGTCTGCCGGCGTCTCCGTGGGATTCGGCGTAGACAGCCTGACCACTGCAATGGCCGACCTCAGAGCCAAGGGCGTCACCTTCTCACGAGTCGTGGATGACCGGCAGACCAAACTTGCCTTCTTCGCGGATCCAGATGGGAATCCATTGTTTCTCTCCGAGACCGCGCGCCGGGGCGGTCGATAGCGGCCTCATGGCAGCCTTCACCATGGCGCCCTGTGCGTCATCCGGCCAGTCCTGAGCTAGGCCCGGTTCGGATTCAACTTCCATCTAGACTTAAGAACCGGCTCAGGGGGCCGCGATGG
>JBGPFY010000031.1:0-8051 GCA_041483615.1 Nitrososphaeria archaeon
CCTCCAGTTCGACCTCGGCGAGATTGCGATCCTTCTTGCGTTCTTCATCTTCGGCCCGGTCCCCGGGCTTGTCTCCGCGTTCATAGAGTTCCTCACCCTGAACGTCCTCGGGCAGAATGCGCCTATAGGCCCAATCCTGAAGCTGCTATCGATACTGGCGTCACTGGGAGGAATATGGGTCGGCATGGCCGCGGTGTCGCGCTCCCGCAGCCCCGGCTTTGCGAGGGCGGCCGTCCTGGGGACCGCCTTGGGGCTGGTCTCGAGGGTATGCTTGCTGACCGTCGCCAACTACTACCTGATAGTGTTCTTAGGAGGCGCCTACGCACTCAGCGGCCTGATATCCTACCTGGCTGGCGCGTTCAAGCTCGTCGGCGTCGAGTTGACTTCGGCGAACGGCCTGAGCCTGATACTCCTCTTCACGGCGGTCTTCAACACCCTCCAGCTCTTGTTCGTGGCTGGGGTGACGTACTTCCTGGTTGGCCTCCCCCAGGTCCGGGCGACAAGGGCCGCCGGAAGGACCCTTTGGGTCATCACGTACCTGCGCTCCCGCGATTAGGCTCGCTGCAGCCTACCTTATGTCCGCCGGCTTTTCCTTCAGGAGGGCGGAGAGGAGGGCGAGGGCGGCCTCAGCGGCCTTGTCCTCAGGCTGGGAGCAGGTGAAGGAGGCTGCCGTAGGGTGGCCGCCCCCGTAGCCCCCGTCCTTCGCGATTGCCGCCGCGACGTCCGTCCCCAGATGGATCTTTGTCGCTTCCCAGAACCTCTGGTTCGCACGGAGGCTTCCTCGCGTCTCGCCCCCCGTCTCGCCGCTGACTATCGCGACGTCTGCGCCCATAGAGACGAAAGCCCGGGCGACGTTGGATTGAAAGGAGCCGACAGTGCTAGTCACGACCACCCACCCCGCGACCCGATAGAGCTTGGCACGCTTCGCGGACTTTAGCTTCGCGATGACTTCGCCGTAGTCCGGGGGGGACCGGAGCGCGAGCCTGGCCTCCTCGACGCTCGCGCCTTGGTCAAGCAGGCGCACGACCTCCCTCAGCGTCCTTTCCTTCGCGATGAGGAGGTGCTGGGAGTCGAACATTATCCCTAGCAGGAGAGCCTGGGCAGCCATCCGGTCCATCCCGACGCCCAGGTCCCTGAAGATGGTCGCGACTATCTCGGACGCGGAAGATGAGGCGGTGTCCACTATCATGTGGTCGTAGAGGGAGTCGTCCTGGATGGGGTGATGGTCGATGAGGACCTTCATCGCGCCGCTCCCCTGGAGCTTGCTGTGCCACCCCTTCAGGAGCTCGGTGTGCCCGATGTCCACGGCGACGACCAGGTCGTAGTCGCCGCCCTCCTGGTCCGCCTCTATCAGGCTCTCATGCTTGAACGACTCGGCGAGCCTTCTCGTCAGAAGGCTCATCCCGTCCGGAAGGATGACGTCGACCTTCGCCGAGGGCGCAAGCTTCGCGAGCAAGATCGAGATGGCATAGGCGGACATGTAGGCGTCGGGGTCGGCGTGCCTGTGGCAGACCACTCCGACGCGCCGGATGCTCTGGGGCGGCAGGAAGGGGAACGCCTTCGTCTGGGAGTCCGCCGCGTTCAACGCTTTCCACGACCCTGCGACCCACGGAGCGCGCGGTCCCCCTTTCCGGCGCGCATCTCTAGGATGTGGGGTTCCGGTCCGGCTGGGCGGACTGGGCCCTTCCCTTCAGCATGTCGTCTATCTTGGTCTGGAGCTCCCTGAGGCTGTCCTTGAAGCGAGTCTCCTGCTTCCCGAGGACGAGCGTCCTAGTGTTCGAGATCTCCTTCTTCTCCTGGAGCTCTTTCGTGATAGCATCCCTGGTGACCTTTATCAGCAGATTCCCCGCGTACTTGTAGATCTGCTCCTCCTCCTTGGTCGCCTTCAGCTCCTCGAGGGCCCTTTCGGTCTCAGAGAGCTCCGCCTCAACCTGCTGCTTCTGCATCTGGACGGCCTGGAGGTTCTGCTGGAGCTGCTCGAGCCTTGCGAGCTGCTCCCTCAGCCACGGGGGGATCTCCTGTTGACTCAACGTTTTCCTTCTCCGCGACCCTCCCGAGACTAAATAAAGTCTTCAGGTTCTCGGGCTAAGGATTCCGCCTAGGAGCCTCAACTGGGCGAGGGCCTCCTCAGGACTCGTGGTGGAGATCACTAGGGAGGTGTCGCCGCCCTTTTCTTCCACCTCGAGCCCCTTCTCCGCGGCGAGGCGGGCCAGCGCCTTCCCGTCCGCGCCGGTTACTGTGACCTTGATTCGAATGCTCTTGATGGGGCTGCCTTGCGAAACGCGTCCGGCACTACCGTTGCTGCGCCTTTGAGGGTGAGACGTCGTAGGCACCACCGGCTACGGTGTAGCCGCAGCTTGCGCACTTCCAGATGCCCGAGGCGACGCGCCTCAGGCGCATGTTGGAGCATGAGGGGCACTCCTTCTTGGACTTTAGCGTCCTGTAGATGTTCGTGTACCTCTTCCTCAGGGTACCCCCGTACTTCGCCCCGAGGCCTCTGAGCGACTTGGACCTGGTCACGCCCCGGTTGCCTCCTTTATCTTCTGGCGTACCTCCCTTCCTGTTGCTATCGACCATTCCGCCGCGGTGAGTATCTGCTCGGGGGTGAAGCAGCCCGGCTCGCCCTTCTGCGCGGCGCACAGGTTGCCGCCGTCTTCGGTGTCCAAAGTTATCCTCGCGTCCATGACCGCCTCTTCCTCTTCGGTCGGGTCCAACACCAGGATGTTGTTGATGTTCGCGATGGTCACCGATACCGGGATCTTGTGCACCGGCAGCGGCACCCTCTCGCCCGTGTCCTTTACGACGTCCCCTTCGAGGACGAATCTGGGCATCTTGGCCGTCAAGAGCGCCGCGACGACCGCGTAGCTGGTCGCGTCGAAGAGGTTGCCGTCCACGTTGAGGATGTTGACGTCTACGAAGACGGCGTATACCCACTTGCCCGGCTTGATGCAGAGCGAAGAGACGTCGATCATCTCGGACTCCCTCACGCCCCTGTCGACGACCCTGGCGAGCTCGATCGCGCTCTCGTCGGGAGGGCCTGCCTCGAGGTATGCGGCGGCCATCGGGAGCACCTCAGCCCCTACTATCAGCAGCCCCTTGTCCGGGGTGTCTGGGAACGGGATTCCCTTGTCGATCTTCACGCCCGCGAGGACCTGGGTGTTCCCGAGCGTCACCATCGCGGAGCCGTTGGCCTTCTCGATGACGTGGGTCTTTATCTCAAGCTTCCGCTGCTCGTTCAGGCCTCGACCGTCGAGGCGCTTGCCTTTGGAGAGCAGCTCGACTAGCTGGTTCCTCTTGATGGTCTCTACGACGAACGACTTGCTTGGCAAACTCTACGCCTCCTCCATCATCTCTGCACTGGTGGTGGACGTCTCCGGGCCGCCTCCGCTGAAGTACCTCTTTAGCAGGGCCTCCCTTTGAATCTTGTACACCTTCATCCCGCCCACCTTTGCCAGCTCGAGGGCGCGCTTGAACTCGTCGTGGGTGAAGAGCCCGTCCATTTGCAGGAGCGTCACCTGGTTCAGGTTGGGCATGAACGCGTAGGGCATGTCTCCCGACCCTTCCTTGTCCTCGGTGTCGTTCAGGTCCAAGACTATCTTGCCGTCGACCTTGCCGACGGCGCAGCCGACGACGAGGTCCCGCATGTTGATCCCGGCGTCAGCGAGAGCGAGCGCGCTAGCGGTGATCCCCGCCACCCTGGAGCCTCCGTCTGACTGGAGGACCTCGACGTAGATCTGTATGGCGGTCCGGGGGTAGTCCTCGAGGAAGAGCGCAGGCTGTAGCGCCTCCCTGATGACCTTGGATATCTCTATCTCCCTCCTCGAGGGCGCGGGGTTCTTCCTCTCGTCCACTGAGAAAGGCGCCATGTGGTACCTGCACTTTAGGAAGGCCCTGTCCGCGAGCTCGAGGTGCTTCGGGTGCATCTCCTTCGGGCCGTAGACCGCCGCGATGATCTTGTTCTTGCCCCATTCGATCTGTGCGGAGCCGTCAGCGTTGCGCAGGACGCCGACATCGATCTTCAGCGGCCTGAGCTCGTCCCACCTGCGACCGTCGGTGCGTATCCCGTTCTCGTCGATCAATTTCCGCTTCTCTTCAGTCAAATCTATTGTTCACCGCTATTTCCGGCGTCTGCCGCGTCTGCCGGCCGCATGCCGGCGTCACCGCCGAGGAGTTGCTGCACCTTTGTCGTGAGGTCGGCCATGTGCGCCTCCTGCTCTATGAGCTGGATGGCCTTCACCGCCCTGGCGACGCCCTCGGGAGGGCCGTCGAGGACGATAAGGCCGTTCTGCCCTACCTTGATCTCGCAGCTTGTGAGCTCGGCGATCATGTTGATCATGTAGCCTTTCCTCCCTATAAGGCGGGGGACCTTCATCGGAGAGAGCTTGACGACCTCCCCGCGGGGAATCTTTCCCAGGCCCGGGCCCCTGATGGAGAGCTGGGGGTCCCTGCTCCTGTCGAAGGCCTCGATCTTCGCCAGCATAAGGTCTCCCACGGTGAACCTGGTCGTGAGGTCGTGGGTCGCGGGCGAGAAGTCCCTCCCGAAGACGAACTGTCCGGGGAGATATCCTACGAAGCACGAGTTGATGTCCGCCTCCCATCCATAGCCCGTCACGTTCACGACCTTCCCGACCACCTGGTCCTCGACCCTCGGCATATAGGCGCCGGAGAGCGGGATGACCTTGACGTCGTTCCTGATTATCTCGGCGAGCCCTATCCTAAGCGCCACCATGTCGGTCCCCCTCCGCTGGACGAACATGCCCGGTCTGTAGTCGCCGGAGATTATCACGTCGCCCGGAATTACCTGCTTCCTTGTTATCTCAACCAATTTTCTATTTCACCAATGTAACTTGAGCCGAACCTCGCGTCGCCGATCCCAGCTTCTCAAGTAAGCCTGGCTGGGTCGCCGCTGGGACTTCTATTATCGCAGACAATCCACCGTCCCCTCCCCACTCCTCTTTAAGTATCTCGCCGAACCCCTTGAGGACGCCGATGGTCTGACCTGCGTATTGGGCGGGCGCCTTCACCATCAGCTTGACCTTCTCGGACTTCATCGGGAGGATCTTCCGCAGCTCCTCGAGAATCGTCTTCATCTGCTCGTTGGAGTCCTTGAATGGGTCGAAGGTGACCCTCGCATCCTGCATCGCCTGCTCAATCCTCACGGGAGGATGGGGGAGCCCCGTCCTCGGGTCGACGTAGGTCTTGGCTATCATCGCCACCACCTGCCTCCGCTTCTCCTCGGTCATCCTGTGCCTCTGCTCTTGGGTGAGCTGGAGCTCTCCGCGCTTTAGGACCTCGACGGCGGCTTTCGCGTGGTCGTCGGTCCCAAAATGCTTCTTCAGCTTGTCTCCCGGAGCGCGCAGCCCCCGATTGGCGTCCGAGAAGACCTCGTCGATGCCTATGACCTGGGACGGCTCGACCTGCTTCCCGGTCTTGTAGCTCAGCGCGGCGTCCGGATTGACCATGATTTCGTACTTGTCCCCCTCGATGACAATGCGGACGGTTGTGAACTTGCTTGACATGAGCCTACATCAGGCTAGGCTCCCTTGTTGTTGGGAGTTTTGTCGCTGCCCCGCGTCTTCGCGTTGGCGGCATGCTTTGCAATCTCGTCATAGGTCAGGCGAGTCATCTTCTTCGTCTTCGCATCCACCACGGCCGTCTTGATGTGGAAGACGCCGGTCTTGTCCTCGCTCACGAGGTAGATGCACTCTATCGCCAGCGTTATGCCCTGGTCCAAGGAGAGCCCGGGGTTGTAATTCTTCTCGAGGTACTCGTTCACTTGGTCGCTACCCGCCCCTATGGCTATCGCGTCGAAGCCCAGGTAGGCGCCCGTCGGGTCCGTGAGGAAGACCACCGGGCCGCGGTTCTCGTCGACGCCAGAGATTATCAAGGATACCCCGAAAGGCCTCACGCCGGCGTACTGCGTGTACTGCTGGTTGAGGTCCGCGATCCTCTTCGCGACCGTCTCGATGTCGACCGGCTCGTCGTAGACCAGCCTGTTGCTCTGGGCGATCACCCTGGCGTTGTCGACCTGAATCCTGGCGTCTGGGATGTATCCCGCGCCGACGGCGCCTATGTGGTCGTCGATCTGGAACATCTTGACGACCGACTCGCCGCTCTGAAGCTTCCTTCCTCTCTCCTCGACGGCGAGCACCACGCCGCTGTCGGTCCTTACTCCGACCGCGAGGCTCCCGCGTCTCACCGTCTCCAGGGCGTATTCGACTTGATAGAGCCGTCCGTCAGGAGAGAAAATCGTAATGGCCCGGTCGTAGCCTGCAGAAGGAGCAAACATAGTATGTAATCTATTCCTCTTTGATTAGCAAGGAGCCTTTTCTGGTTGTTTTAAACCCTTCTGGAATCCTTGGGCCGCATCTCGCCTCTGGGAGCTTTTTATCGGGGTGTTATCTCGCTACGAACGAGGTCACGATGACAACGAGAGCCTGGTCTCCTTGGCTTTGGGCGTGGGCGGTGCCGGACTTTGGGCGTTAAGGGCGTCATCATCCGAAGGGAGGTCCTGGACAGCGTCCTCACGTATTCGAAGATGTTTCATCCTAAGGAGGGGATACTGCTTCTTCGAGGGAAGACCCGGAGCGGCGTGGTCGAGGTGGACGGGGTCGTCATCCCGCCCGCAGCCATACACGGCAGCGGGTTCTCCGCATTCGGCTGGGGGATGATCCCGATAGACCTGAGCTACGTGGGGGTCGCGCACTCTCATCCGTCCGGCTACGCGGTCCCCTCGCACGAGGACGTCTTGCACGTCACGGGCAAGATTATGGTCATCGCCGGAGCCCCGTATTCTGACGAATCATGCCTGAAGGTGTACGACGTCCACGGAGAGCCCCTCCCCTACGAAGTGAGGTAGAGCGGCCCGCCAGTCTTAAGTGAGAAACAACGTCCGCCGGGATTTCGGCTAGGGTCGTTTCGCCAGTTGTCAACGCCGTCGTCCTAGAGCGACCTGCCCGGAAGCGGCCCCACGATGGGCTTACTTTACCTTCTCAGGGATCATCCCGGTGCTGTATATCGTTATCACCGTGTCTCGGAGCTGGGCGATCTGCTCCAGGTCGAAGTCCGGCTGAGTCGTGATGAGGAGCAGGTCCCTCCCGATTCCGAAGATGAGCATGTTGAGCTTCTCCCTCTTCACGAACGTGTACTGTATCTTCCCGAAATACTGGTCCCAGGTCTTGTCGGTCCCGATCTGAATCGTGAGGTTCGCCATGAGCCTCAGGTCCTCGCTGGCCGGCTCGAGGGAGGAGATCCCCTTCCGCATCCCCCCCGCTATCACGCGTCCCGTGTCGTCGAGGACCCCGGCGTATCTCACCCGGCGGTCGAACTTGAAAATCCAGAAACAGAGCTTGTCAAGCGGATAGGTCATTAAGATAGTCGTTATTTGCTCTCGTTTGATATAAGAATATTGATTTTCGTTCTCCAGAGAACTCCGTGGCGCCCGCCCCGACGTGCCGCATTTTTGATTTCATTGTGTAATACCTTTGACACCGCCGCAAATGACGCGCCGCGGCAACCTATCATTAGGTGTAAAAGGCAACATGGTCTTCGAACAGATGCTGACCATCCTCTTAGGCACCGGCGTAGGCGTCGCAGCAGTCCTATACACAGTCAAGCCGAGGCAAGTCGGAGCCTCACAGTCCTTCGTGTCGGGAGTCTCCTCGATCGAAACTATCTCCCTCCCTTCTCTATCAGCAGAGTCGCAGAATGAAGCGTCGCATATGCCAGAAGTGAGCGCAACTCAGTCGCCAGTCGTAGAGGCGCCAGTCCAGGAGTTCCACGCGATCTCCTTCGGCTCGTTCTCGACGACGACGGCCGAGGCAACCGCGGCAGGTTCGAGCGACGCAGCGATCGCATCTATGGATGCGTCCGCCGTCTTCTCCCCCGCGTCGCGGTCGGTCACAGTGGAGTCTCGCACCGCTCCGGCGGCGAGGGCCCACAAGGTGCAAAGAAGGAGCGCAGCGTCCTCAAGAACGCACGCCAAGCCTAGAGCCATTAGTCCCGCGGGCAGCAGGACTATACGGAAGCGCTAGACCAAAGCTGCGTGTAGA
>JBGPFY010000032.1:0-7832 GCA_041483615.1 Nitrososphaeria archaeon
AAAAGTCCAACGAGATGAAGAAGGACTACGCCAAGAGGATAGTCGACTCTGGGGCGCAGGCCATCCAGGCCAAGGAGCTTCTGGAGGAGGAGCTCGTTTGATAGTAAAGAAGCTCAGAATCGAGAACATCAGGAGCTACCGCGAAGCAGGGGGGGAGTTCCAGCGAGGCAGGACGCTCTTCGAAGGAGACCTCGGCGCGGGGAAATCGACGATATTGATGGCGATAGAGTTCGCCCTCTTCGGGCTGAGCGGAAGCGCCAAGGCGGCGTCGCTCCTGCGGGTTGGGGAGAGCAGAGGGAGCGTTGAGCTGCAGTTCGAGGCCAATGGGGTGGACTACTCGGTGCGGAGGACGCTCGCAAAGAAGGCCGGGTCAATCCAGCAGGTGGAGGGAAAGCTGAGGGGACCGGACGGCGAGGAGGACTATCCCGCGTCAGAGCTGAAGGAGAAGATTCTCGGGATTCTCAACTTCCGCGAGCCGACCGACCCGAAATCGAGCAGCCTGATCTACCGCTACGCGATCTACACCCCTCAGGAGGAGATGAAGCAGATAATCGCCCTCCCCTCGGACTCGAGGCTGCAGATACTCAGGAGGGCGTTCGGGGTCGAGGAGTACAGGCTGGCGATGGGAAACGCCAGGGAGCTGCTCGGGAAGGTCCATGAGAAGAGGGTGAGGTTAGAGACCGCGTCAAGGGAGATCCCATCGCTGAAGGCGGAGAAAGATGAGCTGGAGGAGAAGGCCGGACGGGCCGAAAGGGAGGTTGCTAAGCTTGAGGCGGACGAGAAGAAGGCGGAAGGCGTGCTGCAGCAGCTCTTGGCCGAGAGGGAGGAGCGGCACGAGGTCGAGGTGAGGCTGGCGCGCGCGTCCTCGGACCACTCGAACCTGAGGGGCAGGATCTCCGCCGACGAAAGGGCGGTGCATGAGTTGACCTCTGATATCGATCGGTTGAATCAGAAGGCGGACAGACTGGAGACGAAGGTCAAGGCGCTGGGCAAGGCGCCGTGCAGGGAGAGCCAGGAAGAGCTGAGGGCAGCTGTGAAGGCAATCGACGAGAAGATCGAGGAGCACCTGGAAGCCACGGCGGCAATCAAGATGAAGATGGAGGAGTTCGAGTCGGTGATCGAGAAAGGGATGTGCCCCGTGTGCGAGCGCGAGGCAAAACCGAAGGATTTCGCGGAGAAGCTCAGCCATCTCTCGACCGAGAGGAAGAAAGGCTCGACCCATTTGGGGACGCTTAAGGGCGAGCTGGATGCCGCCAAGAAACTCCTCGAGAAGAGACGGTCGTTCGACGACCGCGCGTCGCAGGAAAAGGAGGACGTCGAGGAAATCGAAGAGCAACGGCGCGAGGCGAAGGCGAAGACTGAGAAGCTCTCGGCATCTGAAGCGAACCTGGAGCTCAATAGGAAGAAGCTGGTCGAGCTGGAGAACAGGGTCATGGTGTTAGAGAAGGAGGCAGGGGGCCTTGAGCCGCTTCGGCTGAAAATCGAGTCGTCGCAAAGAGGGCTGAAGGCTCTGCGTGATAAAGCGTCAGGATTGCGTAGCGACGCGAGGAAATGGAGCGAGGACGTCCGGCAAAAAGGGGAGAAGATCTCTCGCCTGGAGACGTTGGCCGGAAAGGCGATGCAGCTCGGGGACCGGGAAATGTGGCTCGAAGAATACTTCGTCCCCACGGTGGAGTCCATCGAGAGGCACGTCATGAACTCCATCAACAGGGAGTTCGGGCATTGCTTCCAGAGATGGTTCGGGACGCTGGTCGAAGACGGAGGTAAGGAGTCGACCGTCGACGAGGACTTCGCTCCTGTGGTGAGCCAGGAAGGCTACGAGCAGGACATCGACTTCCTGAGCGGAGGGGAGAGGACGAGCGTGGCGCTGGCATACAGGCTCGCGCTGAGCCAGATGGTCCAGAAGTACGCGGAGGCGGGGCCGAGCTCGTTGATACTCGACGAGCCGACCGACGGCTTCAGCAAGGAGCAGCTCGGGAAGATGCGGGAGATACTCGACGAGCTAGCGAACCCCCAGGTCATCATCGTCTCCCACGAGAGGGAGCTCGAGAGCTTCGCGGACCAGATCTACCGGGTCGTGAGGGTCGACGGCGAGTCGAAGATCACCCGTTGAGCAGAGACCTTTAAGAGGTCGGTCCGGATTTCAAGGCGACCGGAACTGCCTCGCAGAATCACCTGGCTCTCGAACGTGATCTCCGCGGAGAGGATGGGATTCGAAGAGGTCGCCCGCTCGATCGAGGTGGTCGAGGCGCCTCCGGCGTGGATGTGTCTCCAGTGCAGGGGGGCGAAGCTGCTCTGCGGGAAGCCTAGGTGCCCGATAATAGTCAAGGCCGAGTCAATCGGCAGGTCCAACTACTCGTATAGCGACCAGATATCCGGGTCGTCCCCGCCCGGGGTCTTCGTCGGGAGGATAGGCTACCCGAAGGTCTCAATCGGCCCGATGGTCCCGCCGCAGTACGGGGACACCTCGATACTCGACACACCCGAGTTCTGGCTCGGAAGGCCGCTCGAGGACATAGTCGACTACAGGTACTCCCTCGTCAGAGGCAACACGAGGGCGAACGTCGAAGACGCGGCCAATCCCGGGAGGACGCTCCTGCAGCTGCAGGAGCTCTCGATGGCAGCCAAACCGGTCGACTCCGAGCTCAGGCT
Organism: Nitrososphaeria archaeon; assembly: GCA_041483615.1. Classification (GTDB taxonomy): domain Archaea; phylum Thermoproteota; class Nitrososphaeria; order Nitrososphaerales; family Gagatemarchaeaceae; genus Gagatemarchaeum. Next base: position 2,653 of record JBGPFY010000032.1, read on the forward strand.
TTCGAAGGCCCCACGGAAGATCCTCACCCTCAGCGAGGACACCCAGCCCTTCGGGCCATCGGCCCCGATGGAGAGATTCAAGACCTCGAACGTCACCGTGGATAGCAAGATCGAGAGGCCCTACTACGACAGGGACCTCAAGGCGTCGGAGGCTATCTTCTCGCTCTACAGGGACGGCATCATGGTGACGAGGATACAGAGGGCGCTGAGCGTCGGGATGTTCGGGGAGGGGGCGAAGCGCAGGCTGGTCCCGACGAGGTGGAGCATCACCGCGGTGGACAGCACCATAAGCGCCAAGCTCATCGAAAAGGTCAAAGGGTTCCAGACCGTCGACGAGTACCGCGTCTACAGCTACAGCGTCTACGACAACCAGTACGTCGCGATACTCCTCCCGGAGCCGTGGAGGTTCGAGTGGATAGAGGCGTGGTTCCCCAACACGACTTGGAACCAGTTCACGAAGGAGCCCTACATGATCGGCGACTACGAGGAGTACTTCGGGAGGCGGACCTACGCGAAGGTCGGGGGCTGCTACTACTCCACCCGGCTGGCGGTCGCGGAGGCTCTAGGGGAGGAGAGGAGGCAGGCCTCGGCCATAGTGCTCCGCGAGACCTACCCGGGATACATAATGCCGCTGGGGGTCTGGAACGTGAGGGAGAGCATAAGGGAGTTGATGCGCCAGAAGCCCGCCAAGTTCGATTCATTCGGACCAGCCTTGGCTGCCGCGCTGGCAAAGATGAGAATCCCCTCCAAGAAGTGGAAGGCGTCCTCGGTCCTCATCTCAAGGGAGTTGACGCAGGCCAAGATAACGAGTTTCTAGCCTGGCTGCCCCCCGATGCTAGTTGAAGACTACCGTCGTCCCTATGGTGATCCCGTTCGCCGTGGCAAACCCTGCTTTCGTCTCTATCACGTAGTCGGCCCTCGCGTTGGGCTGGTACGTCTGGCAAAAGACGGACGCATTGCAAGGGGGGGAGTCGAGGGCGAGGTAGACTACATGGCCGACGCTGCTCCCAGCGGGGGCGTCGACCCAGATGATGTCGAGGCTCGAGTTGACCCCGGACATCCAGAAGGGGTAGTAGCCGGCGCTAGGGAAGACGAATAACATCGTCGTGTCACTGGTCACCTTTGTGCCCATCAGTCCCTTGTCGAACATGCTCTGGTTCGTCGCGATGTAGGTCAGCTTGAATGTCTTGCCGCCTATGGAGAAGCTGGTGTAGTGGGCGTCTGGGGAGCTCGCGGCCGGAGCAGAATCATATAGGAGCACGTTTCCGGCGATGATTAAGAGCGGGATGAGGACGACGGCCAATATCAGCAGCCTGACCCTGTTCACCTACCCCACCATCCACATGAAGTCCTCGGGTGTTCGCCACTCCCGGGATATTTATTCAGGCCGCCGAAAGGCGAGGACCCCTCGCATGGAGCCGGCCGTGGCTGGTTGGTGGGCGCGATGACCGAACGCCTCTTCTGGCAGGACGCATATCTCCGAGAGTTCGACGCCAAGGTCCAGGCGGTCGAGGAAGGCGGCGTGAGGCTGGACAGGACTGCCTTCAACCCGCGCGGAGGCGGCCTGGTCTCCGACGTCGGGAGGCTGAACGGCGCCGTTGTCGCCGAAGTCGTCAAGAAAGAGGAGGAGATTTATCACGTCCTGGGCGGAGGGGCGTCACTTCATCCCGGCGAAGCAGTACATGGGGAAATCGACTGGGAGAGGCGCCACAGGGTGATGAGGATGCACACCACGGCGCACATCCTCAGCGCGGTCGTCAACCGCGAGACCGGGGCGCTGATCACGGGCAACCAAATCGCCCCAGTCGAGTCGAGGATCGACTTCTCCCTGGAGGCGTTCGACAGGGAGAGATTCGGAGACTACGTGAGGATGGCAAACGAGGCCGCGGGGAGCGGCTCGGAGGTGAAATCATTCTTCATGAAAAGGGAAGAGGCGCTTAGGACGCCGGGCTTCGTGAAACTGGCCGACGCGCTCCCGCCCGCGGTCGAGGAGCTGAGGATAGTCCAAATCGGGGAGATCGACACGCAGGCAGACGGCGGGGTGCACGTCAAGAACACGTCCGAAATCGGGGAGATACTGGTGAACCGCATCGAGAACAAGGGGAAGAGCAACAGGCGGCTCTACTTCTCGCTCAAGCCGTGAAATAGAGAAGGGCGGCCACGCTTGCTATGAGGATCAGGACGCCCAAGGCGTAGCTGGGCTTGACCCTCTCCTTTAGGAAGACCAGGGCGAACCCGACCGTGAAGACGGCGCCTATGCCTCCGAGGGTGGTTGTTATTGGGAGCACGACGATGCTCGAGGAATAGAAGAACGTCAGGCTGAATGCTAGGATTCCCCCCGCCTCCAGAGCCCCCATTGCCAGCAGCCGGGCGACCGGCTTGCCGCCAAAGGGCGAGAGGTTCTGCTTGAGCGCGAGGCCTACCAAGAGCCCCACCGCAGCCGCCCCCAGTCTGGCTGCCATGGCGGGGAGGAGGTATCCGACAGTCTCCTCTGCGTATCCCAACGCGGTCAGAGCGATGGCGAAGAAGAACGCGGCCAAGATCGCCTCAGGCACTCCCGGCGTGAAGCTCCTTCTTCTCGAGGACCCGAGTGCGGAGACGTTCATCGATACCAGGACGATTCCCAGGATGACACCAGCGAGCGCGAGCAACACCTTGTCGGAGATGTCCACCTTCAAGATGAAGACGGCGATCAGGACCGAGAAGATGGGAAAGGAGTTCACGGTTGGAGAGACGACGGAAAGGTGCCCACGCTGATACCCTCGGTACATGAAGACGAAGGCCGCAAAGGTCGTGACGGATATCAGCGCGAGCAGGGCGTCGTCAGAATAGGAGGGAGGTCTCGGCATGCCGAGGAAGAGGACGGGGACGAAGACGAAGGCCCCGCTGGTCGCGAGCGTGTAGACCGTGGTGCGATAGAACCCCACCTGCCCTGTCAGCCCCTTTGAGAGGTAATCTGACGTCCCGAAACAGAAAGCGATGACGAGCCCCAGGACCACCGCGAGTGATATCATCGGCTAAGACCCCATGAAATCCAGGCGAGACTCAAATGCGCCCCTCCAATACAAGTGGGAGAAGGATGAAGGGGTTCAGCGGGCGGCTCACCGTCGTCGAACGCCCTTGACAGGTTGCTTCCAGTACTCCTGCAACGTCTCTTTGACCTCTTCGTCGCTCGCCTGACCGAAGCTCTCGTAGAAGGCACCTATCGCATAGAAAGGTTCCGGGGTATGGGGACAAATCACAAGGTCCGCCTCTTGCCTCAACTCCGCGACCGTGCTCGGAGGCGCGACCGGTGCCGCGGCCACGACCATGCTCGCCCCGCGAGACCTTACCCACCTCAAGGCTGCGACCATCGTGGCTCCGGTGGCGATTCCGTCGTCGACGACTATCACGACTCTTCCGGAGAGTGCAGGCTCCTGCCTCCCACCTCGGTACGCCTTGAGGCGCCTGACCGCCTCTCCCATCTCCCTGATCCTCTCCTTCTCGACATAATCGGTGCTGGCGCCCGTGATACGGAGCGCTTCTGGGTTGAGGTATAGAGTGCCATCATGCATGACCGCTCCGATTGCGTACTCGGGGTTCCCTTCCGCCCCGAGCTTCCGGGGGACGACGAGGTCGAGGTCGGCGTCCAGCGCAGAAGCCACATCGCGGCCGATCGGAACCCCACCTCTCGGTATCGCCAGCACCAACGGCGTCTCTGAAAGGAGCCTTCCACCCAGCCCCTGCCTCACAGCGGCTGCGAGCGCAATGCCCGCGTCTCGACGGTCAGCGTACAGGGCTCTTGCCAATCCGAGGCACGCGCACGGGCTCACCGCATGTTGAGGCTTTAAGGAGTCGAGAAGACCGTTCGGGACATGGTCAGGCGCGTTCAGATTTCAGTCGTGGGTTTCGATGCCGACTCGTGCACGGAGGTGGCGCGCGAAGCGGCTTATCGGGTCGGGCAGGCCGTGGCGAAGGCGGGCGGGACGGTCGTCTGCGGGGGTCTGGGCGGTGTGATGGAGGCGGCGAGCAAGGGAGCTCGCGACGCGGGAGGCCTTTCTGTGGGCGTCATCCCCTCGGCGGACTCCGCTCAGGCGAACGAATACTGTGATCTCGTGATCGCGACCGGCATAGGCAGGTCCAGGAACTTCGTCGTTGCGTACTCTGGGGACGCGCTGGTCGTGGTCGGGGGCGGGGCAGGGACCCTCATCGAGGCGGCCGCGGCGTATCAGGCTTCGAAGCCAATCGTGGCCGTCAGAGGGACGGGCGGCGTCGCCGATGCCTGGGCGGGGAGATACCTAGACGAAAGGCGGACGGTGATGATACTTGGGGGATTGGGCCCGGAAGACTCGGTCAGGAAGGTCATGCGTGAGCTCTCTCGCCACGGGAAGGTCAAGACGACGAAACGGGCGGGCTCTTAGACAGCTTAGCTCTGAGGGAGGAGCGATGCCAGATAGTCTGCGGTCCGCCGCGCGCCGGCGTAGCGGGCGGGCTCCTTCCTCTTGCCTAGTAGTCTCGGGATTAGCTCCTCGAGCCTCTTTAGATCTCCGAAGGTGAACCCCAGCTCCGCCGCGTTCCTCTCCTGCTCGGCGTGGTTTTTTATCGGAATTGCGATTATCGGTGTGCCGCTGCCGACGGACTCGTCGATGGTGCTCTTCCCCGCAGTGGAGATGACCAGGTCGGCTGCGGCGATGAGGTTCTGGTTGTCGCGGACAATCCCGAGTTGGCGCACATTTTCCGCTTTGGTGTTCGGACCTCCGGCTCCCGTCGTCGCGAAAACCTCGGAATGTGTGCAAACCTTTCGGAATGCCTCGAGGGACCTCTTGAGGAGAAATGGCTTCATCCCGCTCCCACTCGAACTGAGAAGGACCATTCTCGATTCGAGCGGAAGACCGTGTTCCGCCCGGGCGGCGTCGCGGGGCTTCGTGATCTCCCTTGTCACGGGCGTCATATAGTGGATGTTGCCGCTATCGGTCCCGAAGCTAGGCACGAGCAGGTTGGAGACCTTCCGTTGAAAATCCGCGTACCATTGGCCCACCCGCGCTTCGATTCTCTTCGCGATCGCGCTCCTTGCAAAGCCCAACTCGAGCTCGTCGGATATCAGGGCGTGCGCGATCCCCCTCTGGATCGCAAGGGAGACGGAAGAGAACTCCTCATCACCCACTATCAGCTTGGGGGAGAGCCTCGTGGCAAGCTCGGCC
>JBGPFY010000033.1:0-7800 GCA_041483615.1 Nitrososphaeria archaeon
CTCGACCATCCTGTAGTGCCCGCACCAGCGGGTTCCGCCAAGTATCTGTCTCCCGCCCCTCTAGGCCAGAGCTGTGGACCATCGTAACCTCCAATAATCTTAACAACAGGAAAAATCCGCGGGTTCGAAAGAGCCTGATTTTGGCGCAACGTAGAGTCCTGGTCTGCGACACGATGGACGCGGCTATTCTGGGCCTCACAGAAACTTTCGAGGTTGACTATGAGCCCAAGATCACTCGGGACGAGCTGCTGGCAAGGGTCGAGAACTATGACGTTCTCGTCGTCCGCAGCCGAACGAAGGTAGACGCGGGGGTGATCGCCCGAGCGACCCGCCTGAAGCTCATCGCGAGGCCTGGGAGCGGAGTCGACAACATCGACATGACGGCCGCGAACGCGAGAGGCATCGAGGTAGTGAGCAGCCCGGAATCGCTCGTCGAGACCGTCGCGGAGCACGTGATGGGCCTGATGCTCGCCCTTGCAAGGAGCACCCCTTCGGTGGATGCTTCGATGAAGGCGGGTCGATGGGATAAGGAGCGCTTCGTCGGGATTGAGCTGCGAGGAAAGACCCTGGGCATCGTGGGGATGGGACGAATAGGTAGGCGGGTCGGCGAGATAGCCCGAGTGCTCGGAATGACGCTCTTCGGATATGACGTAGCCGAGGTCCCCCAGGAGACCTTGGCTACTCTTGATTGCAAGATGGTTGACATCGACACACTCTTTGCCTCCTCTGACTTTATCACGCTCCACGTCCCACTTACCGCCGAGACTAAGCACTTGGTCGACCAGCGCAGACTCTTGTTGATGAGGAAGAACGCCTTCATCGTCAATACCTCCCGCGGGGAGGTGATAGACGAAGCAGCGCTAATCCAGGCTCTTAATGCGGGGGAGATTGGAGGAGCTGGCCTCGACGTCTTCGAGGGCGAGCCCAAGATCACCGAGGTTGTCACAACCACCAATACCATAACGACACCGCACATCGGGGGCCAAACCATAGACGCCCAGACTAGCGCCGTCACTGTCGCCGGCGCCAAGATAAACAAGTTCTTCGGCTGACGGCAGCGGCGGCTATCATGATTCTCACACGATGTTCTCAACTCCTCGGGACATGGTCTGAATCCTCCAGCTCGCCGCGGAGGCCTCCGACGGCCATCTCCTTGGAGGAAGGGCGGTTCGCGAACTTGTAGACGACCAGCGCGAAGGAGATGAAGAGAGGTATCAGGACGAAGTCTTCGATGGGCACAAGGACCTGGGCGAACCAGAACGTCGCGAATGAGAACAGGAGCGCGGACACGGCTATCTTCATGTCCGCTTGCTTCACCTTCCTCACATGGTCGCGAAGAAGGTACGTCGAGACCACCACCACCCCGATGCCAGTCGCCATTCCGAATACCGTGGATTGGAAACCATTGGGCAGGAGCCCTACCAGGACTATGGCCGCCTCGAACGCCTATATCGCGCCGATCGAGAAAGCGGCTGCCATCGTCCCCTTGTGAAATGGCTCATGGAAGTGGTTACCCCTCCTGGCGTTGAGGACCGTCCGTCTCGCGCTCTTGACCAGCCTCTGCCCGAAATACAGTAGGAGGAGGGCGGCGGTCAACTTGACAAGCACGTCCGGCAGGAGGGCGAACAAGGCGCCGAGGATGAACATAGGGGCGAATACGGAGGCCGTCCCCAACGCCGCGTAGACAAAGACCGAGTCCCTCCTGGAGTGCGCGTGGAGAGCCAGGGCCACGGCTGCGGTCTCGACGACCTCGAGGATCGTTATTCCCAAGGCCGCAAAGAAGATGGCGGCGTCGAATATCAAGGGGCCTATCGCGCGCTCGCCGAAAGTTAAGAACCTAAGCCGACTCGCTCGGCCCCGTGGTCGCCGACGCCCTCTAGCCTGGCTTTTGCCGTGCGTACTTGTCGAAGGCTATCTTGAACCACGGCGTGTATTTTTCGGGGTTCCTCGACATGTCTGCGGAGAGATCGTCCATCTCGATGTACTTCGTCTCCATTATCTCGTCCGGGTTGGGCCTGGCGGGCCCCTCGAGGTTCCCGGTGAGGAGAACGCAGAACTCGTTCTCAGAATAGTCTCCGAATTTTGCCCAGTACGTGTAGTCGAGCTTCCGGTCGAGCTTCTTCACCTCCACGTTCAGCTCCTGACTCGACCTCCTTATCCCAGCTCCCTCGTATGTCTCCCCCTTGTAGACGTGGCTGGTCACCGAGACGTCCCAGTATCCGGGCCAGAGCTTCTTCTTCATGCTCCTCCTCTGGAGGAGCATCCTCCCGTGGTTGTCGTAGAGGAACACGACGAAGGCCCTGTGGCGCCTGCCCATGCCCTTGTGGCAGTTCTCTCTCGTGTCGAGCCCGAGCTCTCGGTCGTTATCGTCGACGAGGACGAGCCACTCGACCTGCTGTTGCTGCCCGCTCAATGCGCCGGCTTCGCCCCTCCGCCATAATAAACCGTTTCCGGGCCTTGACAAAAATTCCAGCATTGAGAAACACGCCTTCGCCAATCAAGGCACTGATTACGATAGTCCTGGTTCACAGTCCGCTATCGCTGGACTGAAGCCTAGGTGCAAGCGTTATCAATGTCGGCAACCGCCGAGTCGCTAGAGGCAGATACGACACTTGAAGGTGACAGGGGACCTCAGGCGGCGGATGATTGCAGTCCTAGGGGACCCTGAAGCCCAACAAATCATGTCCCTCGCAATCCGGGAACCGAAGACGTCAACCACAATCGCGAAGGAACTGGGCCTCCCTCCCAGCACGGTCTACAGAAAAATCGGGGAGATGCGAGGATGCGGCCTCCTCTTGATTGACCGCTTCCTCATCAGCCCCGACGGCAGGAGAGAAGCGCTCTATGCGTGCGCATTCACGGAGATACGGTTCAAGACCGAGGCGCAAGAACTCGTGCTCGAGATCACTCTGTCCCAGAAGGCCTTGGAGAAGAAGTGGTTCGACATCTTCTTCTCTAAGTCTGGGGAGAGACCAGATTGGCAGCCTTCAGCTGCCTCTGAAACGTCCTGAGCAGCATGAACGTCCCGACGGCGAAGAGGATCCCGACCGCGAGGGAGATGGCGGTCTCCATATCGCTAATGCGATTGTCGGGAGATTGGATGTGGAGATATAACTGAGTCAGGGTCTTGAAGGCGAGCACGCCAAAACCCGCGATGATCACGTACCACGCTTTGGGAGCACCTCCGGTCAACCTGGTGAGGGTGTACCCGATTAGGATACCCCACGCGTCGAAAATTATCGAGGCAACGGCCAGCGTGTCGGCCAGGCTCCAGAAGACCATGGACAGCGGCTCCTCCCTATTCCCCCCCTTATTTCGACTCTTCGCTCCGTTCATCTATCATTGGTTCGTTCTCAACCGATGGGAACGAGTTCCCCCGTTTATATCGGCTGAACCTGCTTTGGGAAAGATGAAGAAGATGCGCGGGAGATCGGGTGGGGAAATCCAAAATGTCCCCAGGAAATCGAGCTTGTGGGCCAGCCCCCGTAATTGTTGTGGAGGCTAATAACCGCCAGTTCCGCCAGCGAATAGATGCGGGGCGTGCAACATGAACTTTAAGTTCAAATCCCGCCACTCCCTTACAGGGTCCGGTATGAGGGGTCCTGCCCCCTCCAGCATCGTGCGCCCTTTGGTTCTCGCTTCTGCTTCGATTGTTGGGGACATCAGGCAAATTCCAGCCGGGTTGACCTCCGTGGCGAAAGAGCGATAGGTATATACGAATATCCCCTCCCCCCGGATGGCATAATTGGCAAACCACAAGAGGAAGGACGTTGCGAGGAGGGTCGCGAGGATACACGGCCACGTTCACGCAGTCAAGGACATGCTTGAAGAGGGTCGGTCGTATTCTGAAGTAGTGCACCAGATCGTGGCGGTCAGGTCGGCGCTCGACAGCGTCATCCAGGTCATCGTGGACGACCTCGTCGAGGACTGCGTCGCGAGAGCCGAGAGAAAGGAGCCCCTGACGGAGAGCCTGGAAGAGCTGCAGCAGGTCGTCGCCAAGATAAGATGAAGATTCTCTCAGAAGCGATCTCTTCATGGCCAATGAGCTGACGGCAGAACCAGATGAGCCCGAGCACGGGAACACCAGGACCGACCTCGCCCGGCTGTCGATCATGGCCGTCGCGGCGGTCTCCAGCGGGGTTGGGATCTGGAGCCAACTCCTCCCGTTAGACGTCGTCGCCATAGCCGCGACCCTCATCGGGGGCTATCATGTTTACAAGGAGACCTTCCTTACGCTCAGGCACGGCCGCATCAACATGGAGGTCTCGATGGCCGTCGCCATCTTCGCGTCGCTGCTCGTGGGGCAGTTCACTGTCTCCGTCGTGATCACCTTCTTCGTGCTCCTCTCAGAGTACATCGAGACCTATGCCGTGGACAAGGGAAGGCAGACCATTACTCTGCTCGAGAAGTCGGCTCCCAAGCTGGCCCTTGTCAGGAGAGGCGGAGAGGAGGCGGAGGTCGACGTGGGGACGCTGGCGCCGAACGACTTGGTCATCGTCAGGGACGGCGAGCGGGTGCCGGTCGACGGGACGATCGTGGTCGGATCCGCCTTCCTGAATCAGTCTTCCATAACCGGCGAATCGGCAAGGGTCGAGAAGAGCGCAGGCGACAGGGTCTTCGCGGGAAGTGTGGACGAGTCTGGGCTGATCGAGGTGCGGACCGAGAAGGTCGGTACCGAGACGCTGTTCGGGAAGATCATAAAGCTGGTCGAGGATGCTGAGAACAGGAAGGCGCCGATACAGAAGCTAAGCGACAGGCTCGCGACTTGGCTGGTCGAATTTGCCATCGGATTCGCAGCGCTCACCCTCCTTGTGACCAGAGATGTAACCTCGGCCCTCTCCGTTGTCGTGGTCGCTGGTGCCTGCGGAGTCGCCGCCGGCACCCCTCTCGCGATAGTCGCCATAATGGGAAAGGCCGCGAAGAAGGGCACGATCGTGAAGGGCGGCGCATACATCGAGGAGATGAGCAGGGTCGACACGGTCGTGATAGACAAGACGGGCACGCTCACCTTCGGCGAGCCTTCGGTCACGGACATTGTCGGCTTCGACGGCTGCAGCGAGAGTAAGGTGCTGGAATACGCGGCCGTGGCAGAGAGGTACTCCAACCATCCATTAGCACGGGCGATTATGGGGAAGGCCGCCGAGTCGGGAATCAAGTTTTCTGACGGCGCGCCATCAACCTCATCAACTTATGTCGCCGGAAAAGGCATAGTCTGCCAGTACAACGGCGGGCAGATTATCGTAGGGAACGACACCCTGATGACAGAGAAGAGGGTCCGGCTGCCAAGCAGCAGCGAGGAGCTGTCTCTGTCGGAGCGTCTCTCCAAAGGAAAGTCTACGGTGCTGGTCGCCTACCAGGACAAGGTGTGCGGGGCGATAGCCATCGCCGACAGGGTGCGGGGAGAGAGCAGGAGGGCTCTGGACGACCTGAAGAAGATGGGGATACGCACGGTCATGCTGACGGGGGACAACAAGGCCGTCGCGCAGCAAGTGGCAGAGGAGGTCGGGATTGACGAGGTCTACGCGGAGTTGCTTCCTGAGGACAAGGTCTCTATCGTGGAGAAGCTGGTGGCCGAGGGCCACAAAGTGGCGATGGTCGGGGACGGCATCAACGACGCACCCGCGCTCGCCCGAGCGGACGTCGGGATAGGGATGGGCGCCGGGACCGACGTGGCGATAGAAGAGGCGGATATCGTGCTGATGACAAACGACCTTCAGAAGATTGCCGACGTTGCGAGGCTGAGCAGGAAGGCGTACCGGACCATCATGCTGAATTTCTACGGGACCTTGGCCGTAGACGGAATAGGCGTCACTCTCGCGTTCCTCGGCATCCTGAACCCCCTGCTGGCCGCGGGGATACACGTCACTTCCGAGCTAATCTTCATCCTCAACTCGGCGAGACTGATAAGATGAGAAGTTTCGCGCTTAGACCGGATGCCATGTTGCTGGAATCCACCTTCAAAACCTGTTCAAGCTCGGGTCCCGTCGGGCCCGCTTTCAATTTTCTGTTCAACGAAGATTTCCACCGCTTTGTATGCAATGTGTGCGGGGGGTGGGATTTGAACCCACGAACCCCAAAGGGATGGGATCTCTTCTCCGTCCTCCAGACTTCCTCGAGGCCTTAAGTCCCACGTCTTCAACACCTGCAAGGTGTTTTTGACCAGGCTCAACAACCCCCGCATTTGACGGGTTGCAGGCAACCCCCAAAAGCGTTCCGCCCCACCGGTCTAGTCCCCGCGCTTCGAACGCCCACCGGGACTAAGAGACGAGCCTCATGAGGTCGCGGAGGGGCAAAGCGTTCGCTACGTCCTTCGACTCGAGCCAAGCCCTCCTTGCGACCGCCACGCCGAACTGGACGTTCTCGAGCTCTCCCGGGGAGTGGGCGTCCGAGTCCACGACCAACTTCACCCCTTCCTGCATGGCCCTTCTGCCCCAGACCTCGTCCAGGTCGAGCCTGTTGGGAGACCCGTCTATCTCGAGCATCTTGCCGTTGTCCCTCGCCGTCCTTATCACCTTGGGGAGGTCCAGAGCGTGTCCCTCCCTCCTGCCGATGATTCGATTCGTCGGGTGGAACAAGATGTCGACCGACGGGTGCTCTAGGGCCTTCACAGCCCTCTCAGTGAGCTTCTCAGGAGACTGCCTGTACGACTGGTGGATTGAGGCGCCGACGAGATCGAACTGGCCGAAGAAGCTCCGGTCGAAGTCAAGGGTCCCGTCGGATCGCACCTCTGCCTCGACCGACTTTAGTATCCTGAATGGCTCTAGCTTCTTGTTGAGATCGTCAATCGCCTTCCATTGCTTCCTGAACCTCTCTTCGCTGAGCCCGTTGGCGATGCCGACGGAGACGGAATGGTCGGTAAGGGCGATGTATTCGTAGCCTCTCTCAATCGCCGTCCGAGCCATCTTCTCTATCTCCGCGCTCCCGTCGCTCCAAGTGCTGTGCATCTGCAGGTCGCCCTTCAGGTCGTCAACCTCGACTAGGTCAGGTAGCTCCCCCTTCTGGGCGGCCTCCACCTCGCCCTTCGCTTCCCTCAGCTCCGGGGGGATGAACTTCATCCCCAGCTTGCCGTAGACCTCCTCCTCCGTCCGGCTTGCGATGACCTTCCCGCTCTTGGCATCGGAGAGCGCATATTCGTTCAGCTTCCAGCCCTTCTCGATGGCGAGGTTCCTGAGCTCGATGTTGTGCTGCTTCGACCCAGTGAAGTAGATGAGGGCTGACCCGAGCTCCTCCTCCTTCACGATTCGCAGGTCCACCTGCGTCCCGCTCTTGAGGAAGACGCTCACCCTAGTGGGCCCTCGCTCTATGACTCTGTCCACCCCAGGGTAGCTGACGAAAGCATCGGCTGCCTTCGCGTCCGTCGCAAGTATGTCGATGTCGCCCACGGTAGTGCAACCCCTCCTCAGGCTCCCTGCAGGATTGACCTCCATCCCCTTCTCTTCGAAGTATGCCACCAACAGCGTCGCGAGGTGGAACGCCTCGACGAGGAGCATCCTCGAGCTCCCCTGCTTCATCTTATCGATCTCATCGGCAATCTTCTTGGCCATCACCTGCCCCAATGCGTCCATGAGACTGCCAGAGGCGAGGCCTACCCTCAGGTCGTCGACGCTCTTGACGTGGTAGTTCTGCGCGAGCTTGAGGGCCGTCTTCGGCCCAATACCTGGGACCCTCATCAGCTCCGTAACGCCCGTCGGCACTCGCTTCTGCATCCTTTCGAGGAGCTCGAGCCTTCCCGTCCTCAGGTACTCGTCGATCTTCTTTGCGATTCCCTCGCCGACGTACTTGATCTCCTCCAACTCCTCC
>JBGPFY010000034.1:0-7506 GCA_041483615.1 Nitrososphaeria archaeon
AGACGAGCAGCCGATGTGCTTGATGCTGTTGATTGCCGAATATCCGCGAGACGAGTATTTGACGAGGCATCCCAAAAGTGCACGGCGCCGCCGGGCCGAGGGAACGGGGCAAGGGTACCTGACGGAGAAGCAGTTTATAATCACGCCTCAGGCCGGGCTTCAGGAATCCGCTTGTCAAAGATACGCGCGGGGATCGTCGGCGTGGGAAACTGCGCCTCTGGGATCATCCAGGGGATAGAGCTCTGCAAAAGGGGCAACAAGGACGCAAGGGCACTCGGGAACACCAAAATCGGCGGGTATGGCATCGGGGACATCGATTTTGTGACGGCGTTCGACGTCGGGGCCAACAAGGTGGGGAAGCCGCTCTCGAAGGCCATCTACCTCGGGCCAAACATGGTGAGGTGGACGGACAGCGTCTCAGACTGCGACGCCGTCGTGAAGGAGTCGCCTATCCTCGACGGGGTCGGCCTCTACGTAGGAGAGAAGATCAAGCCGATAAAGAGCGGGAGGCCTATCTCCGCGATAAGAGAGGAGGTCCTCCAGGACCTGAAGGGCTCGAAGACCCAGCTCCTGGTCAACTACCTTCCGGTGGGCAGCCAGAAGGCCACAGAATTCTGGGCGGACGTGGCATTAGAGGCAGGGGTCGGGTTAATCAATTGCATCCCCGTCTTCATCGCCTCGAACGCAGGCTGGGCGAAGAAGTTCTCCAAGAGCCATCTCCCGATAATCGGTGACGACGTGAAGGGGGTCGTGGGGGCCACGATAGTCCACAGGACCCTGGCGAGGCTCTGTTCGGACAGGTCGGTGAGGGTCGACAGGACGTACCAGATCAACGTGGGAGGGAATACCGACTTTCTCAACATGAAGGAGCAGCAGCGTTTGGAGTCGAAAAGGATCTCTAAGACCGAGGCCGTCCAGAGCATGCTCACCAAGCGCCTGCCCGACGAGAGGATATACGTGGGGCCGAGCGACTTCATCCCCTACCTCGGGAACACGAAGCTGGCCTTCATCAGGATAGAAGGGACGATGTTCCCAGGCGTCCCGTTCAACATGGAGATGCGCCTCGAGGTCGACGACAAGGCGAACTCCGCTGGCGTGGTCGTGGATGCCATCAGGTACTGCAAAATCGCGCTCGACAGGAAGGTCGGCGGCCCGCTCATCGAGGCAAGCGCCTGGCTGATGAAACACCCTCCCGTCTCCCTTACTGACGACCTGGCTAGGGAGCGGGTCGGCGAGTGGGTCACGCAGCAGGCCTAGGACCGGCAGGTCTGCCCCCGCTGATCAGGACCTCCCCCTCCCTGATGAGCCGCCTGGCGTTCGGGTAGGTAACGGTCTTGAGAGCTTCGGCGCAGTCGAACCATCCATAGGCCTGGTGCTCGAACGATATAGTCACCTTCTCGACCGAGGTCTCAGCGAGGAAGAAGACCACCGTCTTGTGCACTCTTCTCCCCTCTCTCCTGTAGAAGTATTCTATCTTCCTCTTGAAGCCCGGGACGACGCGGAGGTCGACGATTCCGGTCTCCTCCCTCACCTCGCGAATCATCGTCCCGAGGGGGTTTTCCCCCTTCTCTATGTTACCCTTCGGTAGGTCCCAGTGCCCGGCTGGGTACTTCAGGAGCAAGTACCGCGGCGAAGTCGAGTCACGCCTGAAGACGACCGCTCCCGCGGAACGCTCCTCCAACCGCTGCCCGGAGCGGGATGCGCGAGCTGACGGTCTTGCGTCAACCACTTCGTGGTCACTTGGCTTGGGGTACAGTAGGCTTCCTATGCATGTAGACCGCTACGGCGATCGTCAGGACGACCGCGAGCCCAATGGGGATCTCATAGCGGATTAGGAGGTCGATGCCGACGACTACCGCGGGCGACAGGACGACCCCCTGGATTGTCTCCCCGAGATACTGGAACGTCAAGGTACCGGTCCCGAGCTTGGTGCTCCCGCCCGAGCCAGCCCTCAGGATGATCGAGTGGTTTGAGGTTGCACCAGCCAAAAGAGAGGGTAGGCTCAGCTTCACGGTCCGTCCGTCTATGTCGACGCCCGAGGACGCGTTGACTATAGTAAGACCACGCGGTATCGGGATCGAGAGCGAGACGTTGGTGACGTTGACGGCCGAAGGGTTCCGCACGTCCACGAAGAGCTCGAAGTCATCTCCCTCTACGGGGATTGAGGGCATGGTCTTTGTCGTGGCTATGACGAGCCTGTAGACGAGGACGTTGCCTGAGGTGTACGTGTACGTCTGCGCTGACCCGCCGAAGGTGAAGGAGGCCGACGTAGTCGCAGTGGTGTGGTTGCCAGCGTTGAAGATCTCGACCGTGTAGTTGAACGACTGCGCGGAGTTGGGGCCAAGCGTGGGATACTTGTCTTGGAGCTTTCCTTCGAAGGCTGCGTCGAACCCGTCCGACGACGTGGTCACGCTCATGTTGAAGACGGGCAAGCTACCTTGATTGACCACGTGCACCGTCACCGTGTCGTTCTGGCCTTCGAAGACGGGATTGGTAGCGTAGGTCTTGGTCACCAACACCCCCGCCGGAATCATGAAGGCGTTGCCCGCGGTGTGTAGCGTGAGACCCGCACTTGTCGTCGTGATCAGGCCGGGCTGGGTCATGTAGTTGTCTTTCGAGAAAGTGACAAGGACCTTGCCCAAGACACTCGCACCGGGCGCAACAGGGCCCGCGTTGAGGGAGAGACCGGAGGGGTTGCACGTCGCTGTGCCGTTGAGCACTTTGCTGCATCCGACCCCTGTTGCGAACTTCTCGGCCACAGTTACGTTTCCGGCCGTCGCGCTCCCGGCGTTAGTAAGAGTGTATGTCGCGTTGGCCGTCCCGAGCTTGAGAACCCCAGGCGAAAGCGTTGACGACATGCTGAATTGCATCAGCGGGACGACGACGCCCGAATGGGACAACACCAAGTTTGCGGGGTTCGAGACCAGGCTGCCCTTGCTCCCGTCCGGCGCCGTCCACGCTACCGTGAACGTCTGGCTGACATTTCGCCCGACGATGCTCGTAATGGGGATGGTCGAGTTGAACTTCCAGACGCCACCGCCTTGCGTAAGCGTTGGGTTTGTGAAGTTCGCCACCTGGAGGTTGAGGGCGGGGCCGTTCCCGACGTTCGTGACCGTAATGAGGTAGTGCCCGACCGTCCCTATCGCCGCCCCCGACTTGATGTCGGTGCCGGCTTGGATGATCAGTGCGGGACCGATGCTGTTAGTCCTCAGTTCGACTTGGTTAGTCTGGGTGGTGGCGGTGACGGTGACGCTCCCGACGTTGTACGAGTAGGCGACGCTGGAGGACGGCAGGGTGAGATCCTCGGGCGCAGACGACGTGACCTTCAGCACGTAGACCCTGGATACGTTCTGGCCTGCGGCCAGCGAGGGGATGGTGAAGCTCGAGTTCCCCGCCGAGAAGGAAAAGAGCGATGGGTATGCCCTCCACCAACTATCGTTCATCGCGATGTTCTGGACGGCCGTGCCCTGTCCAATGTTCTTCAATAGGAGGGTCACCGAGACGAGGTCTCCAGAGGAGGCCGAGCCCCGGTCCAGTATCCGCGTTGCGGTCAAGACGGGAGGGTCCGGCAGCAAAGTCACGTTCGGGAAGATCCTTGAGTTCCGCAAAATGTCGACGGAGTATGTCCCGCTGAAGCTGCTCTGGCTGTTGGTAATCTTCGCCGAGTCCTTGCTGCTGATCAGACTGTCGAGCGCGTGGACGACCACCTGAGTCGACGTCGCGTTCGGAGACGACGTGAAAGTGGCGTTAGGCTGGTTCAGCACGCTCCCCAGGATTAGGCTTCCGTTTGTGATCGTGCCTGTCTGCGTGGAGCCGAAGGAGACTGTGTGGGTGAACGACGAGCCGGAACGGACGCCGGTGAGGGTCGCGGTCGGAGACTGCTGGTTCGCGAGCGTGGAAGCAGAGCTTATGCTCGCCAGCCCCTTATTTGCAGCCGGGACGTATGAGAAGATCGTCGCTCCGGCCGTGGCGAAGGCAGCTGGGCTGAAGAAAGTGTAGTTGCCTCCGCCCGAAGCTATCTGCAAGAAGTTGGCGCCAAGTAGCGAGTTGAACTCGCTCGCGGCGGACTGGGCCTCGGACTGGCTGCTGGCTGTGACGTTCAAGAACACGCCGGCGTCCGGCATGAACGGAAGCTTGATGACCTTGAAGCCGTCGGCCCAGAATAGCTGCGAGCTCGGACGCGCGGACGACGTCTTTACCGCGGTGAGTTGGTAGGCGCTCATCCCCGAGACCGACTCGGCGCTGACGATTGCCGGCTTGGTCGCGTTGACCGGGCTGAGGCTCACCTTCCAGTAGGCGTTGGACCCCGCAGTGTAAATGTCCAGCCTCTCGGAATAGGGAGACTTCGGAGCTGGGGTGCTGCTCGTCGTAGTCGTCGTCGTGGTGGAGGAGGACGAGGCTGCGAGCGCGAGCTGAAGGCTGGGCACCACCGCCAGAGAAAGAATCAGGATGAAGACTAGGAGTGGCCGCGACTTCATGAAGACTGTCGAGGCCGCCAGCCGAAGATATTAAACCGTTGCTTAGCTCTATCTTCTCTTCGAGGTCTCTTCCGGCGGGTCGTCGACCCCTTTCTCGTCCAGCATGAAGACCGCGTCTCTCTCTGGGTGGTAGGGGCTGTCTATCATCCTCGCGATGCGGTTCTTTCCCGCCTTTCGCAGGTAGATCCGGTAGGTGCTCGTGTGCGCGACCACGTGCCCGCCGGTCGCCCTCGTCGGGTCGCCGAAGAAGCTGTCAGGAGCCGACTGCACCTGGTTCGTGAGTATGATCGCGATGTTGTAGATCTCAGCCGTCCTGAGGAGCTGGTGCATGAAGCGGTTCAGCCTTTGCTGCCTCTCGGCCAGGGTCCCTCTGCCCAGGAACTCCGCCCTGTAGTGCGCGACCGCGCTGTCCACGATGACGAGTTTGATATTGTTCTTGGTGATTATCCTTCCCAGGTCCTTGGCTATCAGCTCCTGGTGCGCGCTGTTGTAGGCCCTTGCGACCATGACCTTTGAGAGCACCGCCTCAGGGTCCATGCCCCTCGCCTCGGCGATCTGCGAGAGCCTCTCTGGCCTGAAGGTCCCCTCGGTGTCGATGTAGATTGCCCCCCCGTCGAGGCCTCCCTGGTCGAGGGGGTTCTGCACCATGCAGCAGAGCGTGTGGCAGATCTGGGTCTTCCCTGAGCCGAACTCCCCGTAGAACTCGGTCATCGCCCAGGTCTCGATGCCCCCCGCGAGAAGCTCATCAAGGTTCGCCGAGCCCGTCGAGAGGCGGCTGATGTTGTTCCGTTTTATGAGCAGCTCAGAGGCGCTGATGAAGTCAGGCTCGAGCCGCCCGATCTCGACGAGCTTCTTCCTCGCCTTGTTGTTCAGGTCAACGGCCTTTGTGATGTCCACGTCTATCGCCTCGGCGATGTCAGCGGGGCCGGCCGTCGCGAGGTCCAGTATCGTGAATATTCCCGCGTCGTTCAACTTTGTCTTCGTCGCTGGTCCCACCCCCGCCAGTGTGGTTACCACCATCTCCTCGTTCTCTTCTTCTATTGCTTCAGTCTCTGCCTCGACCAAGATGACTTTCAAAGGTCTTTCTCGGGCTTAAAAAGATTGGCGCTGTTCATCGGCAGCTCTAGGCCACGCGCTCCGGTCGAGGGCCGCCCCCAAACCGCTTAGGTCGTCAAGCTACAGATACCAAGAAGGAGGGCGCGCGTTTCGCCTTCTCCATCTGGTCGCCATGTCTTCGAACGAGTCGGCTGCGATTCGGGCGTGCTCCCTTGGATTCTCAATACTTGACGTAAACAATCAGGAAGCCACGATCCGGGACTATTCCCTTGGGAATTTCCTCGAGGTATGCGTAGTTCTTCGGCGCGCTTTCCAAGACCGCGACGCTCGATACTCTGCTGGTTATCGCAGACCAGGCCGCGCTCCTTTCGTAGTCGGTCAAGGCGTCGGAGTGGAACTCCAAAATCGCCGAAGGATGCGCCCTCTCAATCAGGCGGCGCATGCCATGAACAACCAGGGGTTCTGCGCCTTCGGCGTCGATCTTTATCCAGTCAGGGACGAGATTGTGCGTCTCGCAGTACTGGTCGAGGATCGTCGATGCTACTTCGATTTCCTTGCGGGGCGCGCCCTGACCGCGCGGGCGGACGATCGACGAAAGCCCGCTTCCAAACCTCCCGATCTTGAGCAGCGCACGGCCCACCGTGTCACTCGCGCATGCTTCCTCAATCGAGACATTCGTTATCCCGTTCATCTCGACGTTCTTCCTGAGCGACGCGCAGGCGACTGGGTCCGGTTCGAACGCGACGACTCTTCCAGACGGTCCCACCAGCTCGGAGAAGATGAGCGCCGATTCTCCGAGGTGCGCGCCTATGTCGAGGACGGTACTCCCCTTGGCGATGCGGTCCTGTGCAAACCTCAGGAAGTCCCGTTCCCTGATTCCCCTTCCTATCCACCTCCACACAGGGTCGAATTGGACAACAAACTTCCGGTCCAGCCCAGGATATGATACGGACTGGAGGGTGCGGACGCCAACCTCGCGAAGCGCGAGACGCGCGCCATCGGCGATGCCGAGGTCGGCCGCCAAAGTGACGAATCGCTTGAGTTGACTAGTGGACGAAGCGAGAGTCAATGCCTCGTCCCAAATTCCACTGGACGGGAGTTGCCCGAGTCGCGGCTGTTGCTTGGAGGGCAGTTGGTTTGCGAGCTTACCCGCCAGGTTGGTTCATTGCCATCTGGCAGATGCTGATGGGCGCCCCAGCACGTCCCGTGTATGGGTCGCAAGTGAGCTGTCCAGGAACGCTGCAGTCGATTGGACAAGTCGCGCATGACTCGTTGGGATCGCAGACGCCGTTTCCGCATGATGACTTGAACTGAGTGCAGGTGCTAGAATCCATTCCTGCAGGACAGGGGTAAGTGGCTGCATTGGAATAATGCGGCGCTAGGGTGTACCCGGCCGGGATGTAGCCCAAGTAATCAGCCCAGGCTCCTTGCGGCTGGCCGTTCGCGTCCTGAGAGCCACTGGAGCCGCCGCTTGATTGCGAGGTGCTACTCGTAACACTGGTGGACGTAAAATTGGAGGGTGCCGCTGTGAAGAAATATACTCCGATGGCGCCCGCTGAAATCAGAACTGCTACCGCAGCGATAACTGCAACTTGCTTCATCATACTAATTAGGCTCTTGTCGAATTATGACGTTCGGACTTATTTAAGCCTTCTTTCTGCGGAGGGGCCGCAAAAGATGATAATAGAGGATTGTCGTTTGTTATGGAAATCTCGAGGATGAAATTGGACCATCGATGTGATTTTACCCTGAGCTAGGGGAGCAAGAACGTAACGAGAAGGCTCTTTCCTCGAAAAAGTTAATCTCCGTTTCCGGCGGACTTGACTCAAATCCGAGAAGAAATTCTCGGCCAGTGGTCTGGCATCGAATCGCGGCGTTGCGGCGCCAACTCGATGACTCTACGAACTTCTGTTGTCGTTTTTCCCAAAAGCCACAGAGAACACAAAGTTTAATTCGGCTGTCGGCCAACTTG
>JBGPFY010000035.1:0-7451 GCA_041483615.1 Nitrososphaeria archaeon
GGACAATATGGGTAGAAGACGCCGTAAAGTGCTAAGACAAGTCCACAAGTCATTGCCGAAGGTATTCAGTTGCCCTCGCTGTGGTATGGTTGCCGTTCGCATCACATCACAGGTTGATGAGACGTCACATGATTATGTGACTGTCGTTGCGTGCGGCCATTGCACGACTCCACCAACCCGCAAGGAATACAGGTTCACCACTGAGAAGCCCGACATAGACGTTTACAATATGTTTGTCGACGACTTTGTCAAGTCCGGCGGCTGAGATGAGCCTGATAGGGCCGATTGAGAGACGCATCACCTCTCATAGGAAGGGATCCGCGCGGCTCGCGGCTCTCATAGACCCGGACAACTTCGATGAAAAGCGCGCCTCGAACGCGGCGAAGACTGCTGAGAAGCTCGGGTTCGACTGTGTCTTTGTTGGAGGCTCCACATTGGGGGACCAGAAGCACCTAGATGACATCATACGTGCGATCAAACAGAACGTCACATGTCCCGTGATATTGTTCCCTGGTAACGTCACAGGTATATCACGTCATGCAGACGCAATCCTGTTCAGTTCCTTACTAAATTCCACCAACACGTATTTCATAATCGGAGCCCAAGCCCTAGGAGCAATTCAGGTCAATCGTTATGGGCTGGAGGCCATTCCGATGGGGTATCTAGTCTTCGGAGATGAGAGTACGACGAGTTTCATCGGCCAAGTTAGGTCCATCCCCTATACCAAGCCTGCAATCGCGGTGATGTATGCCCTGGCAGCCCAGTATCTCGGGATGAGGGCGCTTTACTTGGAAGCCGGGAGTGGGGCGAATAACCCAATGCCAGTGAGGATCGTCAAGGCCGTGAGAAAGCGCTTCAAGGGGCTCTTGATTGTCGGTGGAGGCATCACCTCTCCCGAGACCGCCGTCAGGTTGGCCCATGCCGGAGCAGACGTCCTAGTGATTGGAAATTTGCTCGAGACAAGAGATTTCAAGAACAGACTGCTCCCGATAACGAGAGCGCTGAAGGACAAGCTTAAGCACTAATTCACCACACAGTAAGTGCGTTGCCCTTCAAAGCTGATTCCGCTTGGGAGCATACCAAGAAACTCACCGTATTCCCTCCTGAACTCGAACGCTATTACGGCGACATACTGAGCCAATACGAAGCCGCCTACAATACCGCCGAACAAGCGAAGTCAAGGGGGCTCGATCCAAACGAAATCGTCGAATCGAAGACCGTCTTCGACCTAGCCGACCGGGTGAACGAAATGCTCGGGCTGTCCCAGTTTGAAGGCTTGGCGGAGAGACTGCGCCACCTGCTTCATACCACGACTAAAGAAAGGGCAACACTGACAATCGCCGAAGAGATAGCCCTCGGCAAATTCGGGACCATGAGCACCGACCAAGCGTTGCAATACGCGGTGAGGGCTGGATTGGCGGTCATCACCGACGGCGTGACCGTCGCACCGATACAGGGGATATCCACCGTTGTTATCAAGAAGAACGACGACAACAGCGAGTACGCCTCAATCTCCTACGCAGGCCCAATGAGATCCGCCGGCGGAACCGAGGCCGCCTTCTCAGTGCTGATAGCGGACGTAGTCGCGAAGAAGCTCGGCCTATCGCCGTATAGGGCACGAGACGAAGAGATAGCCAGATACATCGAAGAACTCAGAGTGTATGAACGCGAAGTTGGGAATTTTCAATACCGAGTCTCGGATTCGGATGTCAGGGTCGCCCTCTCGAACTTGCCGGTTGAGATCGACGGAGTGGAGACAGACCCGTTCGAGGTGGTGGTCCACAGGAACCTGAAGAGAGTCGCGACAGACAGAGTGAGGGGAGGAGCCCTCCGCGTCCTCAACGACGGGGTAATCGGCAGGGCCCACAAACTGGGCAAAATCCTCAAGGAACTCCAACTTACTGGTTGGGACTGGCTGGGCGAGCTGAAGGGCGGGAAGCAGCAGTCCTCCAGTGAGACCGAAAAGGTAGGCGCGCATTTCGAAGAGGTGATATCCGGACGCCCGGTCATCTCATCACCTAACACTCGCGGCGGCCTCAGGATACGGTATGGAAGGGCCATGAACACGGGCCTTTCGACTGTCGGCATCCATCCCGCCATTCCCGCGTTGCTTGACGACTGCGTCGTGGTTGGTACCCAAGTCAAGGTCGACCTACCTGGCAAAGCCGCGACCATCGCATTCGTTGACTCTATCGAGGGGCCTACCATCCGTCTGAAGGACGGCTCCGTCACGCGCGTGAACTCGCTGAGCGACGCGGAACGCTTCCACGACTCTCTGGAGCTGATACTCGATATGGGCGACGCGCTAATCAGCTACGGGGACTTCCTCGAGAACAACAAGACGCTCGGTCCGTCTCCTTATGTGACCGAGTGGTGGCTCGAGGAACTCAGAACAGTCCTCACCGCCGACCGTCCCAAGGCAGACCAGCCTGATTGGGAAGCAAAAGACCTTCAGCCAGAAAGACTGGCCATCATCCTTGAGGGGGCACCTCCAACAGCGACCGAGGCGCTTTCAATCTCAAAGAAGCTCGGCCTTCCTCTCTATCCGTCGCATTCCCCGAGGTTCGACCGGCTCAGCCCAGCAGAAGTATCGGAGTTAAGGAAGGCCTCAAGCCAATCCGGACGTGACATAGAGGTACGCATCACATCACATCACATCGAAGAGGTTCTGCAACATCTGCTGGTCCCATACACCCGCAACAAAGACACAGCGACAGTGACTGACGAATGGGCGACCTTACTGGGAGCGCTGATTGACATCGGCGGCAAAGAAGTGACAGACCTTTCGTCCTGGAATCCTGACAAGACCTTGGAATTGGTGGAATATCTTTCAGGAATAAGGGTGGGGAGGCAGACTACGGGGACAGTTGGAATGAGGGTGGGGCGGCCTGAGAAGGCGATGCTCCGACACATGAAGCCACCAGTCCACGTCCTGTTCCCAGTCGGCGCCTCCGGTGGACCCACGAGGGACTTGCTGGCGGCCGCGAAGCATGGGAGCATGAGGGTCGACATCGTCAACATAATGTGCCCCTCCTGCGGAAAGCGAAAGCTATCCAGCAGGTGCGAGGAGTGCGGTGAAGCGACAATCCGTTTCCTCTCTTGTCCTCGCTGCAGCCAGATCATAAACGCCGAAGAAGGACAGAGCTGCCCGAAATGCAGAGTCGAAGGGGTAACACACTCGAACCACAACTTCGACATCAGGGCGAGTATGGATGCGGTTCTGAGGAAGGTCCCAGAGGTCGCGCGTGGGCCAATCAAGGGGGTCCGGGGGTTGTCGAGCGGCTCCAAGTACGCCGAACCAATCGAGAAAGGAGCGCTCCGCAGCAAGCACGCCATTTACGTCTACAAGGACGGAACGGCCCGCGTAGACGTGACCAACGCACCCCTGACCCATTTCAGGCCCAGCAACATACACGCCGACATACAGACGCTGCGCTCGTTGGGGTACGACGCCGACATTGAGGGCAAACCACTACTAGACTCGGAGCAAACCGTCGCCCTCAAGCCGCAAGACGTCGTGATTCCAGAGAACACGGCGCGCGACCTCGTGCGGGTAGCGGAGTTCGTCGACGACGAGCTGGAGACTGTCTATGACCTTCCCCACTTCTACGACGTGAAGAAGATCGAGGATTTGAGGGGCAAGGTGGTCGTGGGACTAGCGCCCCACACGTCGGTCGGGGTGGCTGGAAGGATAATCGGTTTCTCGAACGCCCAGGTGTGCTTCGCCAACCCTTGCTGGCATTCTGCCAAACGACGAGACTGCGATGGCGACGGCGACTCCGTATTGCTCCTTCTCGACATATTCCTCAATTTTTCGGTCGAGTACATCCCTATGCAGATTGGCGGTCTCATGGACACCCCGCTGCTGATTCAGCCCATCATCCTCCCTGCAGAAGTCGACGACCAGGCCCACAACTTCGACGTAGCCTGGAAATACCCGCTCGCCTTCTACGAGGCAACCGAATCATCTCCAAACGCTTCGAAGGTCTCCGAGCTGATAGAGACAATCCGCAATAGAATCAACCTTCAAGAACAGTTCTACAACTACGGGTACACGCATGAGACGAGCTCGATTACGATCAAGAGTTCGCGAAGCGCCTATTCGACCCTGACCACGCTCGCTGACAAGATATCCAAGCAAATCGAAGTCGCCGAGAAGATAGAGGCTGTCTCTGCAAGACAAGTCGTGGAGTCGATCATCAAGACTCATCTTATCAGGGACATTGCGGGGAACATGAAGAAGTACTCGACCCAGTCGTTCAAGTGCAGGGCTTGCGGCCGAACCTTGCGCAGGCCGACTGTCTCGGCAAGGTGCGAAATCTGCGGAGGGGAGCTCAGGGAGACCCTGACTAGGGGCTCTGTCGAGAAGTATCTGGCAATAGCGAGGAGGCTCGCGCACGAGTATGATGTCGACGAGTACATCAAGGAAAGGCTCGACTTGCTGGTAAGGGAGATGGATCAGCTATTTCCGGCCAGGGAAAAGAGCACCCAATCGGAGCTTACCGACTTCGCAGCGCAAGGCCCTGGGTCGGAGCCCAATATTGTCGTGGATTGATAGGGCTAGCGGTAGAAGTAAGCCGGAGAGTTGTCGAACGAATATTTCACTCTCTGATGCAGCCTGCGCAGGCCGCGCACCCGTTTCTTCACAATCTCTGACTTGTCTGTCGTGAGAGCCATGTGCAACAACTCAGCGACCTCCTTCATCTCGCTCTTTCCCATCCCGAGCCTTGTCAGCTCCGAAACGCCCAGCCTTATCCCGCCTGGGTTAGTGTAGTGCCTCCCGGCCTGGAGGTCGCCGGGCAGCAGCTGACGGTTGACTATGATGTTCATGGCCTCCAGCTTCTTCTCTACCTGTCCCCCATCTCCGTATTTGGTCACATCGACAGCTACCTGGTGCGATTCGGTGTAACCGCGACTCTCGCCCAAAACTCTCTCCCCCCTTTGGGCCAAGCTCTGCGCAAGCGTCCGGGCGTTTGCTGTTACCGCCTTGGCGTAGCTCTTCCCGAACCTCAAGAACTCTGTAAAGGTGATTGCCTTTGCCGCCACGCTGTGAAGGTGATGGTTGCTCGACGTCCCCGGGAACACAGCCTTCTTCAAGGCGTCACCGTATTGCAGCTTAGAAACTATCGCCCCACCTTGTGGACCGAAGAGCGTCTTGTGAGTGCTGAAGCTCATCACATGGACGCCTTCGCCGAGCGGGTCTTGGAACTTCCCGCCGGCTATTAGACCAGCCACATGGGCGGCATCGTAGCACGGTGTGGCGCCCACTTCCATGGCGGCGTCGACCAGGTCCCTGACTGGGTGCGGGAAAAGGAAAAGGCTGCCGCCGAACATCAAGATTTTCACCTTCTTCCCGGCCGACTGGACGGCCCTGAGCTTCTTTCTGGTCTGGTCGACGTCTATGTTCATGTTGTCCTTGTCGAAGGCGAAATACTCTATGTCCAGCCCATGTACGAGGCCCGCAGTGCCTGAGAACTCCTTCTTCCCGGTTGATATGTGACCTCCGTTCGGGATTGACAAAGCCATCATCGTGTCCCCGGGATCTGACAAGGCGGAGTAGACGGCAAGATTGGCGCAGGCACCAGAGATAGGTCGGACGTCCGCGAACTCCGCCTTGAAAAGAATCTTGGCGAGGCGTATCGCCTCCAGCTCGATTTTGTCTATGAACTTGCACCCCGCATACACCCTTTCTCCAGGCCAGCCTTCCGCATACCTGTGCCCCAAGTCCGAAGAAAGCACTTGCCTGACCGTGCGGGAGGTGACGTTCTCGCTCGCCACAAGCGGAAGGCTCTCGGAGAACCATTTCTCGTGTTGTTTCACTAGGGAGATTAGGTTGCCGTACTGATTCTTCACAACGCGTAACGACCACGCGTCAGTAATTATTGTTTTTGTGAAATTATTTGGATTTTTCCCGGCATACAGCATATTTTAAAAGGGCGGTCGCCCGGCAAACGGGAGAAGCACCATGAGCGGTAAGAAGAAGAACAACCCGCTACCGGCATCGAGCGCCGGATTGCTCCGGTTCTTCGAAGACGAGACCGAAGGCGTGAAGATAAAGCCGGAATTCGTCCTCATGGCTTCGATGGGAATTGTCGTTACCTCAATCGCCATAAACCTACTATTCCCCGTCCCGGCGACCTCTTCGGCTGCGGGCGCGGCGTTCCTAGGCCTACTATTCGGGTAGATTCATCTGTATGGCTCCGCAACTGAACAGCTAGCACGCCGTTACCGGCACCTGTTCGTTCTGCCATCCTTCTCGACCCTTTCCATCCTTCTCGCGGTTTCCAACCTCGTCCTACTACTACCGCTGGTTGCATATCACGGATTGCCTGTGACCGCGGCGCCGGTAGTGTTCTTCGCTGTGTTTGCTAGTTCAGGCGCGGTTACTCTCGTCATCAAGGCCTTGGATCCGGACTCCATAATCTCTCTCAGACGGATGTTTGGGGTCGCATTCGCCGCGAACCTCATCTGGGCCATCCCATTCGCCGCGGGCTCGCTGTTTTCTTGGGTTGTCCATACCCCTCAGCCCAGTCGCAATGAATTCGTCCTGGGGGCCTTCTTCGCATGGAGTTTCGAATTGCTGGTAGTGAACGGGGCTTTCATTTCGAGCACGCTCCGGAGCTTGTGCATCGCCGCCCTCCAACCCATAATAACGCTCTTCCTTACATCGGCCTTCGTCATAAAGGTCAATCCCGCCGTGGCATACGCCGCGATACTTGGTTTCGTCATCCTGGGAATCACGACCACCTTCTTACTGAAATTCAAGACCTTCAAGACGGAGGGCGTTGGGATCAACTCTCTGCAGACGTTCCAGTCATTCCTCAAGTCCTGGGTCTCCCAAAAACCTGCTAATCTCGAGAAGTACTTTACGTTATACTCTCAAGACGAACTCGTCACCACAAGGATTGTCTTAGCGGGCATGGCAGACAAGGTCGCCCTCGTCTTGCCGGGGGTCCACCCAGGGCCTTTCTTCCCCGTCGGAAGCTACGACCTCTCAGAGTTGGTATATCACGAACTTCGCAAGAACGGCGTGGTCCCGATGATCTTGCACGGAGTGGGCGGGCACGAGAGGAACCTTCCTACCAACGAGCTCGCCAAAAAATACGCCGCAGAAATCGCTACCATCGTGACGGCGTCAGGCGTCGGGCAGAAGATTCTGAGGATGCGGGGGCCAACCAAATTGAAAATAGGCCCGACGACCGTGACGACCCTAGGCTTCGGGGACAAAATCGTGGCCTTCCTCTCGAACGCACCTTACAATACTGACGATCTCGATCTGAAGATAGTCGACGGCGCAGCCTCAGCCGCCGAGCAACTGGGGGTCGAATTGATGCTCGTCGATGCCCACAACTCGATTGGAGGAGAGAATCCTGAGCAGCAGAGCATCACGGAAGGTGATTGGAGAAGAGCCTTCTTTGAGAACATGAAAGACCCGGAGGCGGAGTTCGAGA
>JBGPFY010000036.1:0-7278 GCA_041483615.1 Nitrososphaeria archaeon
CCCCTGGCCATCAAGGGTCACACGTTCGCCCTTTCGCGCGACGGGCTCGTGAAGGTCGACGGAGGGAAGTTCATCTACGAAGAGGCCCTCCAATTGGTCGCGATGCTCAACTCCCGGAACCCCTTCACGCAGGTCAACGCGAGCCTGATAATCTGGGAGAGGAACGGGGTGCTGAGGTTCCTGGTTATCGCTCTGCTGGTGATAGTCGCGGCTGCCGTCCTCGTGATTGCGCGACGCTGAAGTCCCACAGCGACGGTCAGGGTCTTATCGTGACATAGTAGAGGTCGCTGATACCGCCTTTCACCTGGAAGATTCCCACGTTGAGGGCGCCCGTGCCGTCGGTCCAGACGTAGAGGACGCCGCCGGCGCTCCCTGGTCCGTATTTCTGGACCAAGGCGCTGACCTGCGAGATTGCGCCGTTGACTCCCGAGGCCCCCAGTGAGACTGACCCGGTGCTTATCCAGACGTTGGGTGAGACGGTCGTCGCGTTGACGACGCCGAGGTTGTTGGACGATGCGAGCTGGGATATTCCGGCCACGAGGGCCTGGTTGCTCGTCGTGGTGTTCGTCACCGGAGGCCCTCCGTTGCCGCCGGCGGGCACGGTCACGTTTCCCGAGAGCCCCAGAAGGTTCTGGTAGGCCGCGTTCGCCGTCGAACCCACGGCCACGAGGTCGGTGATCGGGTTGACCGCCGTCATGAAAGGCAGCTGCGTCACGACCCCGGAGACCCCAGGGTTGGTATAGACCGCCACGAAGTAGGTCAGGGCGCCGCCCACAGAATACAGCAGGTATGATCCGAAGCGGTAGTTGGGCAGGAGAGTGAGCTGGGTCCTCACCTGTTGGTTGGTCGTGAGGGCGTTCTCTGCAGCGGACGGCCCGATGAGCGCTGTCGAGTTCGAGGGGTTCTGGTAGAGAAAGATCTGTCCCAGCCTGTCGCCTCCATAGGCGAGATACATCCCCGCGAGGTTCTGGCTGGCCGCGTTCCGGTAGTGCACGAGCTGGGTCGCGACGAAGTAGGTCTGGTTTCCTATCGCCCAGGGGATGTACTGCACGGTGTTGTTGGCGGGCCTCTGGTAGAACTGCGACCCCGACCTCCAGACGAAGGGGTCTTTGACGTGGAATGCGAAGTCGTAGTCGAGCTGCCCGGAGACGAAGGGCGAGCCGAGTAGCTGCCCCGGGTACCTGAGCTGCGGCTCGAGCCATGTAGGCGGGCTCTGCCAACTGCTGTAATAGTCTGAGTAGAAATTCGTGATGAAGTCCGAGTGACCGGTGCCCACTAGGTTGGAGACGTTGTAAAAGCTCATCGAGCCGTCCGCCACGTCCACGAGCGCCACGCCGAAGAAGCGGAGGTAGTCGCTCCTGGAGAACCCCGACTGCATCGGGTAGTCGATGTAAACCTGGACGACGTAGTAGACGCTCTTGCCGTCGGTGGCGAGATAGGCCGCCGGGTCCTCGACCAGGCCTGGAATCAGGACGCTCTGGACTCTTTCGAAGACGTTTCGGTTCCAGAGCATCTGCATGGGGCCACCTGAGGACGCGAACCCGAGCTGCCCCTCTGCCAGGGTCATCCACATCCCCTTCTGCCAGCCCGTCAGGTTGTAGTCAGGCGCCCCGGCGTAGGAGGCGTTGCCGATTTCGTCGTAGCCGGGGACGTGGACGTAGACGTTGTTGAAGAACCCCTCCCCCTCGCCGTAGTAGATTGGGGGCTCTGAGGGCACGCCGTACGCCTTTGTGACCGGGATCTCCGAGCCGTTGTATGTGTTGATCACGAGTATCTTGGCCGCGTGGGTGTAGATCAGGTGCTGGCTGATCCAGTCTGTGGCCGGGTACGTGGGAGTGGTGGGAGAGACCCAGTACTCGGCGTTCTTGAGATATACGATCTCGGAGCTGCCCAGGGCCATCCAATTGTATGCGCCGATCTCCTTGGTGTTTGTGACCGCGGCGGCCTGCTGGTCCCACTGTCGGACCACGTTCAGGATCATCGACGAGTTGCTCGTCGGGAGGGTGAGGATCGACGACTCGGTGATGTTCTGGATGCCGGCCGACCACCTGGTGACCGTGATCTCCTTCTGGATCCCGGGGTCCCACTGGTAGGCGACGTAGTTGTTGTTCCAGTTGAAGAACAGGAACGCGGCGGCGCCTGCCTGCACGACCAAGAGGAAGACTATGACGATGGCGACCGCCCGATACACCCCGCGGCCAGGAAGGGCCGCGGCCCTACGCCTCCCGAAATACGAGTACCCGGACAAGAACGAGAGGAAGATTACGATTGACAGGCCGTAGAGCCAGGGCGTCGCCGCGTCCATGTACCAGTAGGGGGCGCCGAGGGCGATTGAGAGGGTTATGGCGAGGCCTACCGCCAAGACGTTGCGGATCCAGACGTTGCTCGCCCTGGTCGTCAGGTTCTTGAGGAGACGAAGGACCATCCTCAGGGTGAATATGGTCAGGAACGCCGAGACGACGTAATAGAGGAGCTTGTACTGGACCTCCATCGTCGGCATCAGGCTGATCAGGTCGTTCCCCGACGCCGGGAAGAACGGCAGGACGAGCAGCCTGGGCACCTGGGCCCAGCTCCCCACCCCCTGGGTGAGCATCGCGACGGAGTTCATGATGGGGCCGGAGAGAGGGAAGCTTTGGTTGAGCGCGAAGTATCCGAAGACGATTGCCCACTTCACGAACTGCCAGAAGCCCCAGACCCAAGCCCCGGGCTTGATCTCCGTCAGCGGCCGCGCGTACTCCTCTCCATATGGCGAAGGCCTCCTCGACATCAGCGCGACGAGGCCGCTGAGGTCGCTCTTGCCGACCTGCGGATTTATGACAAGGAGAGCGAGGACCGCCCCGACGATGAAGGTATAATTGTGGTAGAAGGTGATGCCGAACCAATCCAGGCCCGCCTTCTCAGAAAAGACGCGCTCGGCGATGGACCATCCGAGATAGGTCCACGCGGCGAAGAGGCCGACGATAAGCGCGAAGATGGCGACGAGCACCCACAAGGCCTTGGGCCCGAAAGAGACGCGGGCGCCTCCGTCCTCTACTCCACCGTCCGCGTTCTCCGCCAAACTGGGAACCAGGGGAGAAGGGGCCGTTATACGCCTTGTGCCCTTTCTCAGGGCGGAGGAACCAGGCCCTAGTCGGGGACGACTATCCTCAAGAAAGACGACTCGAAGGTCAGCCCGTCGCTGGCCGTGAGGATCGCGGTGTAGGTCCCCGGGCTCAACGACTGCGAAGCAGAGACCGTCACCTTGAGGCTCGATTCGCCGCCGACGGGCGGGGTTAGCGAGGTCGAGGCGGCTGTGAAAGAAAGGTTGCTCGGCTTGGAGGTCAGCGACTCCGAGTCCGCGAAGGTGACGTTGAGCGCTCCCTGGTGCGTCGTGCTGTGGGCGACGAAGGAGACAGAGGCGCTCGAGCCCCTCTCTACGACAACGGTGCGGTTCCCCGCGATGCTCGTTGAGAAACCCGGGACATACGAGCCGTCGACATAGCCAAGCACGTTCCCAGTCCACGCGGTGAACCACGCCTTGCCCCCTCCCAGGGCGAACGTCAGGGAGTTTCCGATTGTTGAGCCGTTGACGACCCCGCTTGACTCCGAATACTCAGTCAGCGAGCCTTTCACGGGGTCTATCCTTGCGATCCTGTTCCCATAGTGCTGGTTGAGCCAGACTTGCGAGCCGTCGGCGTTCACAAAGTAGGGGAGGGTGGTCGGGCTCCAGGGGACCGGCGTCGTCGGGTAGTACGACCAGACCTTGGTCGTAAAATTGTAGCTTGCCACGTTTGAGGAGCCGTGGAGCGCGACCCAGAGCGCGCCCGAGGCTATCGCGATGCTCGAGGGGTCGGTCAGCTTCTGGCCCCCGACGAGCTCGGGCGAGAAGTGGGCTGGGTCGAAGGAGTAGACGCCGCCAGCCCCCGCTCCCTGGCCCACGTCCGAGTAGAAGCCCCTCGTCGAGTTCGCGAAGATGACCTGGGACGGCGTGGCCCTTATCCCCCCTGGGAGAGCATATTCGTGGAGCGTGCCGTTCGCGCTCAGCTCGCCGATCTTCGAGACGAAGAGCTCGGGGAACCAGAGTGTGTTGTTGGGCCCGGGGGTCAGGGTGTAGGGGAAGGAGCCGTTGCTAGGGAGCTTGACAGTCGTTATCTGCCCGGACGAAGGGTCCATCGCGACCAGCTGGTTGCCTTGCGGGTCGCTCGTCCAGACCTTCCCGTTCCAGAGGACCACGCCCCAGACGTCGGTCTTTTCCCCGCAGATTCCGCCGGAGTTCGGAGGTGTTGGGTAGCCGAACGGCCATGCATACTCCACGAGGGTCCTGTTGTCTGGATAGAAGTGGGCAAGCCCTGCGACGGACTGCTCCGCGAACCAGACGGTGCCGTCGGGGGCGACGGTCAGGGCGTTGGGGGTCCTTGGCGGGACGGGAAGCGCGAACTCTGTGACCCCGCCAATCACGGTCGGCGGAGCGAGCTGCGTCTTGAGGATCTTCGCGCCTCCCAGAGGAGAGGCGCAGGAGGGGGAGGGGCCGAGCTGTTTGTAAGCGTAGAATCCGCCGACGGAGGCCACTAGAAGGAGGATGACGGCCACTCCCAGCAGGATTCTCTTCGACCTTTGCATCCAAGTCACCAAGTTGTCAAACGGTTCTGCCATGCTAGCTGCCCGGATGGATTCACTGGGAGGCCTCGGATCTCCAGCCCGAGACCTGCACGCGCTCGCGCTTCGACATGGTCAGGTCTTCGCTCCCCACCGCTCCTTCCGGACTCGCCCCTTGATGTGGCCGATTATCTCCTCGAGGGATGTCCCCGGTCCGTAGAGCCCCGAGATGCCGAGCTTCAGGAGCTTGGGCTTGTCCTCGTCGGGGATGATGCCACCTCCGGTGACGACGATGTCCTTCCCCCCGTACTTCTCGATCAGCCTCTTCACCTGGGGGAACGCGGTCATGTGCGCGCCGTTGAGCAGGGAAAGCGCCACCACGTCGAAGTCCTCGTCGACGGCCATCCGCGCGACCTCCTCGGGGGTGGGGAGCAGCCCGATGTAGATCACCTCCATCCCGGCGTCCCTGAAAGCCCTCGCCAGGACGAGGACGCCCCGGTCGTGGCCATCGAGGCCCGGTTTCGCCACTAGTATCCTAATCTTCCTCTTCTCGCTAGCGGCTTGCTGGCGCATTGAGCCGCCGGTCGCCCGCCCATTAAAAAAACTGTTCCATTGGGTCTCATGGAATTGGGGGAGTTCATATAGCAAAGCGACAATTGATGCTATGAGACTTGCTAGGAAGTCGGTGAGACAAAGCTTCCAGCCCGGTCCGCTCGTTCTTTCGGTCATGGAAGACTTCCGGCGGATGACAAACGATTCAATCCGAATTGGTCTCGAGTTCGAGAGGGAAACTGGCCGGACCCCGTCGATGAAGAAATTGTCGCTCCTAGCATACGGCAAGCTGAAGCGATACGGGGGCTTCTCTCAATATCGGTTGTGCGCCATGTCCAAGGCCGCCGGTATCCTGTCCGCTCGAAAAAAGTCTCTTAGAAGAGGATTCCCGACCAAGGTTCCATATTTATCCAGACCGCTCCTAGTCTCATGCTACGGCTTCAGAATTGAAGCTGGCAACCTCGTCATCCATCTGGGTTCGAACACGTTCGAGTCGATTCCTCTCAACACGCACACCCTCAGAATACTCTCGGATCCAGCACTGAAAGTCGTTTCCTTCACCCTGACTGGGAGGTCATTTTCCCTCTGCACGTCGAAGGAAGTGCAAGAGCCCGAGAAGGCCGAAGTCGCGGGCGCCATAGGTGTCGACAGGAATCTGAGGAACCTTACAGTGGGCAATGACGAAGTTGTCACTTTCTACGACATCACCAAGATAGTGGCAATCGGAGAGAGTACTAGGAGCATCGTAAAGTAATTCACCCGGAACGACGCTAGAGCAAGGCGAGCCCTCTCGTCGAAATACGGCAGGCGCAGGAGAGAGCGGGTCGAGCGCATTCTGCACCTCGTCTCCAAAGAGGTCGTTGAGAAAGCGAAGGCCAACAGGCAGGTGATAGTCTTCGAAGATCTGGCCGGCATTCGCAGGCTTTATCGGAAGGGCAATGGCCAAGGGGCATCATATAGAGGTAAGATGAACTCCTGGCCCTTTCACGAGGTCAAAAGGCAGGTCGAGTACAAAGCAGCTTGGGAAGGCGTGTCGGTGATCACCCTGACGCGTGGTGAGACCAGGGGGACCACAATGGACTGTCCACGATGCGGGGAGAGACTCCAAGTGCCAGTCCGAGGCGACAATGAGCATTATCGCCAGTTGTGGTGCGAGGTCTGCAGGAGATGGAGAGATCGCGACGTGTGCGCGGTTCTCAACATCTCTCGCAGGGGATGGTTGAGGTTCGACCATTCATCGAAGGAAGGCGAGGCAGGAGAAGCTGTGAAGGGGAACGCGGAACACGAAGGGGAGCCGCTAATCCTCAGAGTCGATGCCTCGAAGTTGCGGAGGGTGGAGCAAGGATGTTCCAACTGATGCGACGGAACCGAAAAACTGTTCTGTGACCGCGGTCGCGGGGGTCGGTCGTCTACACCAGGACGGGTTCTTTCCAGCCGCCGAACACTTCTCTCCCGACGTTCACCAGCTCTCCCAGGGTGGCGTATGCCGAGACCGCCTCGACCAGCGGATACATCGAGTTCGCCTTCGGGTCCTCGTAGGCCTTCTGCAGCTTCTCCAGCAGCCCCTTGACCTTGCTGTTGTCCCTCTGAGTCCTGACCCGCTTTATCCTTTCGAGTTGCCTGCGCTGGGCCTTGAAGTCGATCTTCAGCGTGCTTATGGGGGTCTCCTCCTTCGCGGCGTACTTGTTGACCCCGACGACGGCGTCCTGTCCGCTCTCGACCCTCTTCGAGAGCCGGTAGGCGTTCTCCGCGATCTCGCGCTGCAGGTACCCGGACTTTATCGCCTCCAGTATCCCTCCGGCCCGCTCTATCCTGTCGAAGTACCTGTAGGCCTCTTCCTCGAGCCTCTCCGTGAGCCATTCGACGTAGTATGACCCGCCGAGAGGGTCCATGACGCTGGTCACGCCCGTCTCCTCAGCGATGATCTGCTGGGTCCGGAGCGCCACCTGGACGGCGTGCTCGGTGGGAAGCGCCATCGCCTCGTCGTAGGAGTTGGTGTGGAGCGACTGTGTCCCTCCTAGGACGGCCGCGAGCGCCTCGAGCGCCGTCCTGACGATGTTGTTGTAGGGCTGTTGCCACGTGAGGGAGGCGCCCGAGGTCTGCGTATGGAACCTCATCAGGAGGCTCCGCGCCTTCTTCGCGCCGTATTTC
>JBGPFY010000037.1:0-7278 GCA_041483615.1 Nitrososphaeria archaeon
GCCGAATCTGTCCGCGCGGTGAATGGTCCCGTTGGCAAAGAACAGACCTTCATAGGCGGCTCCGGCTGCTGGAGCTCCCGTCGTGATGCTCCTGTTGCTCTGGCTGGGGTCCGCCCACGTAGCGGCCATGAGGATATGCGTGCCGTTGTTTGCGACCTTTAGCGAGACTGCCTTAGTGGAACCGCCGTAGTCTGTGGTCGATGTGAGTGGAACTTGCAGAGGTGTTAGCTGCTTCCAGAATGCTTCTGTTCCTGGAGCCTGTGTGTTGATGGAGGCGCTCACGGTTGGCGCGAGTATGCTCGGAGCGAGCTGGGCACCTACCGGTACGCCGCTGAAGTATGTTGTTGCAGCGAGGATCACGAAACACATCGCGATCGCCCCGCTTAGTGCTGCTGTTTTGAAGCCGTTACTTCTTGTTTTCATGGCCACCTACGCTCCTGAAATACGCTTAGCGTTTGCCCCTAACTTATTAGGACTTGGATTGTGGTAAGGATTGGACTCGCGCTGAGCGCACGAGCCAGTTTCACCGCTGGTGAAGAGCTCTTTCGGCGCGCACGAGACCTTGCTAATCCCTATCTCCACGGCATACTTCGCCATCACCTTTTCCTCGGCTGCCCTGAGCACCTGAGAGAGAGTCGAGGGCTTGATGCCGACCTGCTTGCTTAGGTCTGTCAGGCTGAATCTGCGGGGGAACTCAAAGTATCCGAGCGAGATGGCCTTGGCGAGGATTTCGGTTTGGCGGGACGTGAGCCTGTCCTCGTGCCTCGCCTCCGACATCCCCCCTATGGAAGCCTTTACGCCGTGGTCATCAAGCTCGCCCAGCAGCGCCTTCAGCTGCTCCGAATCTCTTATGAGAAGCTTCCATTTCCCGTCCCCTTCGCCTTCCCGAGTGCTGTAAGGACAATTGAGGCAAAACGCCCCGCAATCGAGGACCGCCTGACATATGCCCGGCCTGCTCAGTACGGCTACGCAGAGGCTTCGGGATGGCCGTCCCTCTGTCTCGCCAGCATACACTTTCTTGAAGATGTCCTTTGCCTTTAGGTCGGCGATGACGTCTTCCGCGTTGCGGCTAGGGGAGGAGATGTCGAGGAGGAACGCCATGTCCTTCTTGTCGATGTCTTTGCAGTCGAGAACCGTTATGGTGGCATTGTGTTCTCTGGCTACCTCTTGGACGCCGGTTTCGGACTCTAGCTTCAACGATACCTGTCTTAGCAACTTCCTTCCTAACGGATTAGGTTCGCGAGGTATTTAATATCGGGATGCGATTCTCAAAAATGAGAATGGCTCACGAAGCGCCGCCTTCCCAGGCGAGCGAGCCGTGCCGTCCCCCTTTTAGGCGCTAAAGCATGAGGCACCTAACCGATTAGGCGAACGCCTTATCCAAGAAACCGACTTCTAATTCAGTTCTGCAGTGCGGGAGAGAAGTCTTTCCATGGTAATCTCCGATATGGAGTTGGCCGAGACCATCAGGTTCGCAATGAAGGCCACAAGGGAGCTGGACCTCAAGGACTTCCACCTCCAGAAGAACGCCGTTTCGAACCTTGGCGCGGAACTTGGTCATGAAGTCGCGAAGAGGCTAGCCACGCGGAAGAAAAAGGGGTTTTATGTGGAGTTGGCGTCATTTTGGAACGGGAGCGGGCTCGGGAATATAACGGTGGTTCAGACTAACCCAATCGTGATCAAGCTGGAAGGTTGCTACGACTGCAGCATCTCGAAGATGAGCGAGTCGCCACTTCCTTGCACTTTCAAAATGCGGCTGTTGGAAACGATATTCGAAGACTTTCTTGGCGCGACGATAAGTGCACAAGAGCAGGAGTGCTGCAAGAGCGGAGGGACCGGGTGTGTGTTCCGGTTGAAAGTTGGCGCATCCCGCCACTATTTCTCGAGAGTCCAAGCTAGAAAGCCGTCACCTGACGACGGTCGTCCCCGCCCTTCCAGCGAGAGCCTCGTCGGCTAGCTCCAACGACGTGATGATGGCGCGTTCCCCTCCCGACTCCAAGAACCTGATCGCGCTTTCAATCTTGGGACCCATGCTCCCAGCAGGAAAATGGCCCTGCCCGAGGAACTTCTTGCACTCCTGAACTGTCATCTTGTGGATGGCGCGCCTCTCAGGTTTCCCATAGTCGAGGAAGACTTTCTCGACGTCTGTGAGCATCATCAGAACTTGGGCGTTCACCACCTTCGCCAAAAGAGCGGCGCCAAAGTCCTTGTCTATCACCGCTTCGAAGCCTCTAGATTCGACTCCTGAAGACACGGGAACCCCTCCCCCTCCGGCAGCGATAACGATTACTCCCAGCTCCGTCAACTCCCGAATCGTTTGTCCCTGCACTATTGACAAGGGAGTTGGCGAAGGGACGGTCCTCCTGTATCCCCGTCCCCCGTCGTCGACGAGATACCATCCCTTCTCTCCTCTCAGCCGAGCCGCCTCGCTCGCGTTGTAGAAGGGACCTATGGGCTTGGTCGGGCTCTTGAACGCGCGATCGCGACCATCGACTATTGTTTCGGTGAGCACGGTCGCGACCTGCAGGTTGAGCCCAACCTTACGGAGCTCGCTCCGCAGGGACTGCTGAATCATGTAGCCAATCATGCCCTGAGACTCGGCGCCGCAGACGTCGAGGGGCATCGGGGGGAGGGTGTCTTTCGCCAGGTCGTCCTTCAGAAGTATGTCGCCGACCTGCGGGCCGTTGCCGTGAGTGATGGTCACCTCGTTGCCCTTCTGTATCATCGCCACCAAGTGCCTGCAGGCTCTGCGGACGGTGGCCAACTGCTCTTCCGCCGTTCCTTTGCCCTCCTTTTGCAGTATGGCGTTTCCTCCCAGCGCGACGAGAATCCTAGAGGAAGGCACCGCTACGACCCCAGCTTCTCCAGCAGCCTCAGCATCTCGACGTCTCCTCCGGCTGGAGGCCTCCAGTCGACATGGACCACCTCGACGTCCTGGGACCGGAGGTCGTCGGCAAATGTAGAGACACCGATGTTCACGACCTTGAGCCTTTCATTGAGGATGGTCTTGTCCTTATTCCTCTTCTTCGACAACTCAGTCTGACCTCCCGAGCGATGCTGTTTCGAGCTTCCTACCTGATGCGACCAGAGCCGAGACTTCGGTGGCCTGAGCGTTGCTCGGCATGATCAAGACTCCGGCATCCGAAAGGGCCTTCTCTTGGCTCGCGAGGTCCTGGAAGTCGTCTTCCGTCCCGACCATCGAACCGACGAAGGCGAGATGGCGACCGGCCCTCTTTGCGAGGTCTTTGGCCTTCCGGACGACTGGGACGAGCTGCCCTGCCGGGTCGGGGTTTGAACCGTATCCCAACTCCACGTCGAGCAAGATGACCGCGGTCTCGGGGTCTCCGGCCTCTTGAAGGATCCTCATGTTCCTCAGGCTGAAATCGATCATCGGATGGGCCCTCCCTTCGACGAATTCTTCAGAACCCATGTCAATGCAGGTATGCCTCCTGCTCGGAGCGTCGCCGGGCAGCTTGAACCGCGTATTGATCGGAGCGTTGGAGTAGACCTCGCCGAATATGGGCAGAAGCACCCTCTGGGACTCGTAGCAGAACGTCCCCCCCGAGAATAGACCGCGTATGTATCGCTGCCCATTGGCTAGCTGCCCGCGCTCAAACATGGCCGCGGAAATCGCTTCCTCCGATATCGCACTCGAGAAAGCATGTCGGGACCCTCCGGCCAACTCGCATGCGACCTTCGCTGCGTCATCGAGAGTGCTGGCGGTCCTGAGTCTGCCGAGCATTCTTGGGCTGAAGTCGCCTCCCAGGAAGTTCACCACGACGGGCTTTCTACACCGTCTTGCGACCTCGAGGACCTTCTCGGCTGCCCGAGGGGCAGGAGGTTTGGCTATCAGCACTATCACTTTCGTCTCCTTGTCAGCCTCGAGAAGGCCGATGCCCTGAATCATGGTGGTCCCCCCCACCTCCTCGGAGAGGTCCCCTCCTCCCGTGCCGATGGCGTGAGATATTCCAAGCCCCGCCTTGTGGATGAGAGTCGTTACCTCCTGCAGCCCAGTCCCAGAGGCCGAGACGAGACCGATCGTCCCCTCCCGTATCGCGTTTCCGAACCCGAGGACCTTATGGTTGATTATCGATGTCCCGCAATCGGGCCCCATCACAAGCAGTCGACTCGCCTTGGCTGCTTTCTTCATTTCGACCTCATCTTCCCGCGAGACGTTGCTGCTGAACAGGAAGACATTGAGGCCTTTGGCCAGCGCCTGCATCGCTTCCCTCTTAGCGAACTTCCCGGGGACCGATATGACCGCCAGGTTCGCGTCAGGGACGAGCTCCAACGCCTCTTCCAACGACTTGGGAGGCGATCGCTCACCCGCACGTCTCTCGCCCGGAGAAAGCAGCCTCTCCGTTTCCATCAAGGCCGCGTCCAGCGTCTTGGCGTCCTTGGCCGCGACCGCCACAATCATGTCATCGGTCTCGGCGCCGCCGATGGCCGCGCCAACAAATCCGGCCTCAGAAAGTACCCGGCGGTTAAGTTCGGTCGCCATAACTACCGCAGCCTGAGTTACGCCGGGGAGGTCCGAGACCATTTTCGAAATCTTCATGAGGCTGATTGAGTCCCTGTAGGTCGCCTTCTTCACGACCACTCTGGTTGTCATCCAAATTCCCTCCGTGCGAAGCCCGACCGTCGACCCGCGCAGAGGATTGTCCCCAACAGGATTCCCAGGACCGTGTCCGTGCCCGAAGTCTCTCCGATCGACAGAACCCGCCTCGTCTCTCGCTCGACTGACTTCTGTCCTCCCGTCAGCAACGCGGTGCAGAGCCTCATGACCGGCTCGTTACCTCTTCCCAAGGCTGCCTGGATGAGGAACTCCTCGCTCAGAGTGGTCGTCCTGCCCCGAGCCGCCGTGAGTGCCGCCTGAGCGATGAGCCGGCTGGCGCGCCGTGGGAATCCGTGGTTCTCGGCGTAGAGCACGCATAGGAGCACGAGGCCCGCCAGCATGTCGTCGGAAGAAGGCGTGAGCCCCGGACCGAGGCCTACGAGCCCGCTTACCGCGTCTTCCATGAGATTCTCATCCTCCGCAAAGAAGGCCTCCTCGAGTCGAACGACGCGATGGAGAGCCGCTGAGGCGAAGATGTTGAGGTTTTCGTATGGCTCTCCGGCCATTCCCGGTCGCAACATCCCGAGCAGCCCTCCCAGTCCGGCCATGTTTCCACAGAGTACGGCGGCCTTCGTCGCGACCTCAAGGTTAGCGGCGATTTCATCCTCTTCGACCATTTGCCGGGCGAGATTGCTCCCGGGTGAGTAAATCCTCGCGAAGCGGAATGAGACCCTGCCGCAATCCCCGAGTTCTAGGGTCGGCCCCCGCACTTTCACCTTGTCTCCAATCCTCACTCCAATGGAGGACATCCTTGGAGGGCCAGCCGGCAATCGCAGAGTGAGGTTGAGGGGCCCTCTTCCGACGGCCTGAGGGACCAGGCTTACGAGCCCGCCTGCGAGGAGAATGTTGATCGCGCCGTCAAACACCCCATGAATGATGCCTTCCCCCACGCCTCCTACTAGGCGGGAATGCGCTGTGGAACCGACCCAAGACGCCTCCAGGACGGACTGCCCGAACCGAGTAGTCAGGGTGTCCGGCGATTCTGAAATTGGCTTCAACTCCTCGCAACGCCCCCGATCATCAATCCGATTTCCTTTGGCTCCGCCTTCGAAGCCGGCATGATCCCCATGATTTTCCCCTCGAAGATGCACGCTATTCGGTCGCTCATGGAAATGATCTCGTTCAGGTCGCTGGAGATTAGGAGGATTCCCACTCCGAGCCGTCTCTGCTCCCTGAGTTTTTCTGCGATGAACTCCGTCGCTCCAACATCCAGGCCTGATGTCGGTTGGACTGCAATCAGGACACGGGGCTTCCGCGACAGGGCTTTTGCGAGGATCAGCTTCTGCATGTTCCCGCCGGAGAGGGTCCTTGCGGGCGCATCCACACCCCCACATGAGATTGAGTACTCGTCGACTAGGTGCTCGGCGTTGATGCGTACTTGTTCGTCATCGAGCAGGTACCTCCTCTCGAACCTCGGGCTGGTCCTCACCTCGAGTACTAGGTTTTCCGCGATTGACAAGTCGAGAATCAGGCCCATGCCCATCCTGTCTTCAGGTATGTGACCGATGCCGTCCTCTATGATCTCTCTTGGCGAAGCGTTAGTGACGTCCCTTCCGTCTAGGAGCACGTTGCCGCTCGCGACCCTCCTCATGCCTGTCAGGATTTCGGCCAGCTCCGTTTGGCCGTTCCCGGCTACACCCGCCAGCCCGAGAATCTCCCCGGCTTGCACGGCGAGGGAGACGTTGTCGAGGGTCCGTATCCCCCTGTCGTTCAGGGCCGACACCCGTCGGATCTCCAAGGCCACCCTCTCTAGGGGCGCGCCGTCGAGCCTTCCCTCCCTGTGCGGGATGTCTCTTCCGACCATCTTCTCTGCGAGTTCGTCCGGGTTTGAGTCCTTGGTCTTGAGCCGCGCGACGACCTCGCCGTGTCGCAGGACTGTCACGCGGTCGCTGACGGCCATGACCTCGGGTAGCTTGTGCGTGATGACGACCACGGCCCTTCCTTCTGCGGCCATCGAGCGCATGAAGTGGAAGAGGCCTTCGACTTCCTGGGGCGTCAGGACGGAGGTCGGCTCGTCGAGGACCAGCGTGTCAGGCTCACGGTAGAGGGCCTTGATTATCTCGACCCTCTGCCTCTCTCCCACAGAGAGCTGCTCTATCTTCGCGCCTGAATTGACCCGGAGACCGTAATTTCCCGCGAGTTCATCGATCCGCTTGACAACGCTATCGAGGTTCAGAAGAGGCTCCCTCTTAGCCCGGAGGCCTAGTCCCACGTTCTCCGCGACGGTTAGGGTGGGTACCAGCTCGAAATGCTGATGGACCATCGCTATCTTCAGCACAATGGCATCCCTGGGAGACCTGATCGTGACGCGCTCTCCGCGCGCCAGAATCTCACCTGAGTCTGCTCGGTAGAGCCCATAAAGGATGTTCATGAGCGTCGTCTTCCCGGCTCCGTTCTCCCCCAGAAGGGCGTGTACCTCGCCCCCGTATATCGCAAGGTCGATTGAATTATTGGCCACGACCCCCGCGAACCTCTTTGTGATTCCCTTCATCTCAATCAAAGGGAGGGGCGAGGCAGGTCGTGGGGGCAAATCGGTGCTCAATTGCGCTGCATCTCTTCTGACTAAAAAGGAAGGCAGAAGCCACCCGACCCCCGGACTAAGGCGTAGGGGGAGGGTTCTGCGTGTAGGTGAATGGGACTTTGATTGTGCCGTTGCTTATCCC
>JBGPFY010000038.1:0-7128 GCA_041483615.1 Nitrososphaeria archaeon
ACGTCGTCCTCTCGATAACCCCTCCCCCACAATTCTCCCTGCTTAACACCGGCTCGGTGATTCCCCTCGGAACCATGGCTCCGGGCTCTTCGAACAGCCTCAGCCTCGCACTTGGCGTCTCGAGCACCGCCACGACGAACGGGTACACGGTCGCATACTCCCTCTCGTTCACCGACTATTCTGGATTGGTCTACGCCACTCCCGGCAGCGTCTATCTGCCGAGTCCGCTACCGCCATCGCTGGTGCTTCAGAAGGTCATACTAAACCCAAGCATAGTCCAGCCTGGGATATCCTTCTCCCTGGCCGCAACCGTTGTCAACGTGAGCAACTCCACAGCTTACAACGCAGTGCTGTCGTTGACCCCTCCAGCGCAATTCTCGTTTCTTAACACCGGCTCGGTGATTCCCCTCGGAACTATGGCTCCGGGCTCT
Source organism: Nitrososphaeria archaeon (assembly GCA_041483615.1). Classification (GTDB taxonomy): domain Archaea; phylum Thermoproteota; class Nitrososphaeria; order Nitrososphaerales; family Gagatemarchaeaceae; genus Gagatemarchaeum. The sequence continues at coordinate 432 of JBGPFY010000038.1, forward strand.
TCGAAGAACCTCAGCCTCGCGCTGAGCGTCTCGAGCGCCACCACGACGAATGGGTACGCCGTGTCATACACGCTTTCATTCACCGACTACTTCCTCAACAAGCTTTCCAACTTCGGGAACCTCTTCATCCCGGTCTCGGGCAACGCGGTGCATCCCAACTTGATAGTGACGGCCGCGACCTTCTCTCCCCAGGTGATCCATTCCGGGGACAGCTTCGCCCTCCAGATGAAGATTGAGAACGTCGGGCTCGCCCCCGCCCTTCAGGCGGTTCTATCGGTCAACACCACCAACCCGATTGCCACCGTCGGTTCCGCGGGGAACTACAGGTTCGGCAACGTCGCGGCGAACGGGACGATTTCTCAGAGCGTGTCCCTCTCCGCGCCTTTATCGACGAGGCCTGGATCGTATCCCCTCACACTGACTCTCTCCTTCGTGGATACCCTCGGCGCAGTGTACACCACGCAGCAGAACATAATAGTGAACGTAGTGGGCCAGCCAAGCGTCGTCTTCAACATCATCCAATTCAAGAACAACCCTCTCACGCCCGGACTCCAGACTTTCTTCAACGCACAGCTCCTGAACACCGGTGGCGAGAGCGCTCTGAGCGTCAAGGTCACCTTCGAGAAAGGGCCCGCCTTCCTCTCGAACATCACAATCTACTTGGGGTCCATACAGCCCGGTGTGACTGGGAACGCCACCGCGTACCTGCACATTCCGAGCAACACCGCGCTCGGGGAGTACGACTTCAACGCGGTCGTCTCATACTTCGACTCCTCGGGCAAATCCTACACAGTCACTTCTCCCTACACCATGACCGTTGCGCCCTTCTCCGCCCCTGGCGTGAGCATCACGAACACCCTACTCGCACCCGCAGTTCTAAACCCAGGGACGCAGGGTACATTCACGCTCTTCCTAAAGAACGACGGCTCGACTCCAGCGTACAACATCACCATCTCGATACAAAACGGTAACGGGATATTCACGTCCAACCTCTTCGGCTTGGGGACGCTCGACGGGTCAGCGTCGTCGACCACAGTCACAGGCGTGAACGTCGATCCAAACGTGCAGCCAGGGAACTACCTAGTGAGGGTCCAGGTCACATATGCCGACCAGCAAGGAACGCCGTACAATTTCACACATCCTATGCAGATAACCATCTACTCTACCGCGAACCTGTTGACCCTCAGGAACATCGGCATCGGCGCAGCCGCCGTGGTCATCGGGGTTGTCGCCTATGTCGTGCTAAGGTCTAGGTTCGGCAATTTGCACCTGTGAGGTCGGCGCGATTGGCATGTGCGGCGCGGGCCACCTCGACGCATTGGAATGCGCCTCGCCGAGCCTGCCGTGAGCTAGTTCGTGCCGCGCCTTGAAACCGTCATCTTCATCCCGTACTTGGGACGCAGGGTAAGCCGCGGCGAGAGCTCGACCTTGTGTCCCGGGACGTGGCGGACGCGCCATTTTTGAGCAATGGTAGCGATTACCAGGACGCCCTCCATCCATGCGAACTGTTCTCCTATGCATGCCCTTGGACCCCCTCCGAACGGGAAGTAGGCGAACCTGGGCAGGGAACTCCTGAAATCAGGCGTCCACCGCTCGGGAAGGAATTTCTCTGGCTCTGGGAAATATCGCGCGTCGTGCTGCACCAAATACTGGCTCATCACCAGGGTGGCCCCGACTGGCAAAGGGAAGCCCGCTACGGAAAATGGCCTGGTCACCTTCACCCCAAGCGTCCACGAGGGCGGGTAAAGGCGCAGCGCCTCTGTCATTATCTTCATGGTGTACTCGAGCTTCGGGAAGTCCTGAGGAGTCGGCGGCCTTCCTCCGAGCAAGGCGTCTACCTCGGCATGCAGCTTCGACTCCGCCCCGGGATTCTCCGAGATTAGGTACCAGCTCCAGGTAAGGGCCTTCGCAGTGGTCTCGTGTCCCGCGAGGAACAAGGTCATCGCCTCATCCCTAACCTGCAAGTCCGACATTCCCGAGCCGTCTCCCTCCTTGTCACGCGCTTGGAGAAGCATCGACAGGAGGTCTCCCTTGTCCTCGCCACTTCTCTGCCTCTCTTCTATTATCCGGTACATTATTGCGTCAAGAGTCTTCTTGGAGCGTTCGATCTGCTTGTTGCCCGAGAGCGAGAGCTTCCTGAGAACGCCGGAACCAGGTGTCTTGAGCCTGTGGAGGCTCTCGAGAGCCGAACTTAGAGCCTCGCTGACCTGAGCCGCTTCTCCCTCCAAGTCGGCGCCGAATAGTGTCTTAGAGACGATGGCGAGCGTCAAACGCATCATCTCTGAGTGAATGTCGAGCGTTTCGCCGTCCTTCCAACCATCGCTGGTCTCGAGAGCCCGGTCCACCATGACCTGAGCGTACCCCGTCACCCTCTCGTGGTTGAAGGTGGGCTGGACGAGCCTTCTCTGCCTGTGGTGGAACTCGCCTTCGCTGGTGAGCAACCCTTCCCCCAGCAGGGGCTTGGCGATTTTGAGGCTATCGCTCTTCACCAGGTCTTGGTGGTGGTTGATGATAACCTCTTTGATGTATTCGGGCTTGCTAATGAGGAACATCTCCCTCCCTCCAACCTTGAAGTGGGCTATGTCTCCGCACTCGCGGGCGATTCGTGTGAAAGTGCCTATCGGATCCCTGAAGACCTTTATCTCGAGCTCTCCCGGAAATCTCGACTTGAATTCAGGAGGGTAGGTGGACGGCTCTTGCACGACTACTTTGGCCTCCGGGACCCACTAAAAAAGAGTACTTCAGGCGATTTCGCCTTCGCGCCTTTCGCTGAACGAGATATGGACCAGGCGCGACCGCGCGTCATGTCTCCGGAGCAGATGCGTTCGGGGTGCCAGTTTGGCAACGGCCCGACCACGAGAAGTCCTGGATGTTGGATGTTGTCACGGCGAGTGCGTTACATTCTGACGCCAGACTTCTGCCTGAAGGTCCTTACTGAGAGGAATCAAGCTCGATTTCCTTCTCCTCGATGGCGTCCTGCAGTACCCTCGCCATCTTGATGTGTCCCCCTGCGTTAAGGTGAACCAAGTCTGGCAGGAAGAAAGAACTGTCGAAGATCGACTCGGCGTCTAGTAGGTAAGCGCCCAGTTCTCTCGAGCTTCTCTCTATCTCAACGTTGAGCATCGCTGCATTCCTGATGGTGCCCCGCTTCTTCGACTCGAGGGATTGCGGGACGTGAAAGATGTTTACCAGTATGATTTTGCTCGGGCCGAACCGCGCCCGGGCGGTTTCCACGGTCTCCTTCATGTACTTCCGAAAGTGTTCGGGGTCAATCCAGCCCCGTTGTCTCCTCGAGAGGCGCAGGAGTATGGATTCGAATTTGTTTAGGCGGCGCCTGAGCGGACGCCAAGGGACTCGGTCGACGAGCATACGGATTTGGAAGGGGTAGACTTTGGGAAGAGATTCAGCCATCCCAACGTTCAGAATGAAGACAGAGGCACGTACCGCGGGAATCCTCCGCACGAGCGAGCGAGCGTCTTTGATTGTTCGCCATGGCTCCGCGTATGAGATGACCTCTGTGCCCAGCGACTTTTCGAGGATGCGCGGATAGACCTGATCAGGGGTGAGGCCTCCGAGGTCGTATCTTCGGGTACCATCAAAGTAGGCAAGCGAGTTTGCTATCAGGATTATCAAAGTCTCAGATCCGGGACTGCGCGACGAACCAATGTCTCACTTCGCTTGAGTTTGACGAACCAACCGACAAAACGCCCCCCCTCTGCTCGCCAGAGTTTCAAGCAACCCAGCCAGGTTTTTAACTCTTCACCCGCCTCGGGCGTGGGAGGCGTTGAAAAGAGCCCTGCAATCCTCACGACAAGGCATTGACGAAAGAAAGGTCCTTGTGCCGAACGCCTTCGGAGCCCTGTTATGAACCTGAGATTCACTCGCCTTTTAAGAGATGCGAAGCCCCTTGCCTCTGGAAATTCAATGAGAGGTGCGTTCGTCTCGGCCTGTCTCATCGCCGGACTCTTCTTTGTGGCGGCCTGGACGGCTTCGAACGCCTTTGCCCCGGACTCGCAATCCCAGGCCTCGCTCGTGAACCAGATGTCCTCGCAGCAGAGTCCCCCCGCCAGCCAAACCGCCCAGTCACCCCAGCCGAGCGCAACCCCGCAACATCCACACCTCGCGTCGGCGGTGAAGGCCGCCGGCCGGATTATGCAAGGATCGTCGGACGGCGCCGTATTGCAAGCAATCCGGGCCGCCCTCAACTCGCGCGGGTGACCTGGGCCTCTGCCCGGCATTAGGAAGACGCGAGGCCTAGGTGCGGCGGTCGGGCAGAACGGGGCTGATGAGAAGTAGTAGAGAAACTATCAAGGTCGCGACTGTGAAAATCAAACCAATCACCAGCCTGTACGGCGCCCGCACATGTATGCCGTCGTCCAGGACCATCTTCGTCGCGTTCAACCATATCCCAAAGGCCGACAGCCCCACTACCAATAACCCCGAAGTCAGGCTGGGGGCGACAAGGAGCAAGAAGAACGCGATGAGGAGGGCCACCGAGCTCACGACCTTCGCGATGTGGACGACCGATCCCCTCGCGATGAGCTCGCGATATGTCTCCGAAGAGTCCTTCATGAGGTTGAGATAAAACCCCGCGTTGATGTTGATGTCCCGAAGGTGCGTTCCCTCAGAGGAGAAGTCGCAGATGATCTTGAACCCTTTCTTCCGGAGTCGATAGCAGTACTCTCCGTCCTCATGGACCCGTAGCTTTTCGTTGAAGAATCCGACTTTCCCGAAGGCGTCCATCGAAATCATGTTGCATCCGTTGCCCACTTTGTAGGCATAGTGCGGGCCGGGAGGCGCGCTGAACGCGTTATAGAACAAGCCAGCCCTCTTCCTGGCGTTCCTGTTATCCCAAGGCAGGGACACGATCCCGACTGAAAGGTCCCTGTAGAAGCTGGCGAGCAAGCGGTTGAGGGTGTCCGGCGGCGCGAGGATGTCCGAATCCAAAAAGAAAATGTAATCTGTACCCGAAGCCTCGCGAAAGGCCACGTTCCTAGCTTGTGATATGTTTGTCCGCTCCACACGCACAATTACCTCCTCGTATTCCTCGCCGTGCTCCTTCCGAAACGACTCGATGATCCTCATCGTCCCGTCGGTGGAGCAGCTGTCGACGAAGCAGATCCGGAGGCGCTTCTTGTCATATTCTAGCCCGGACAAGGACTCGAGGACCCTTGGAAGGCTCCATTCTCGATTGAAGGTCGGCATCCCAATCGTTATGAGTGGCGGTGTCGCGCCAGGTTTCATCATTTCGAGTCCTCTCTTTGCCCCAAACCCTTCTTGGACTAATTAAGGTTGGATTTGCGGGAAAGCCTCGACTTGCCTCTCGGCGTCCGACTCAGACCCCGGTGGAGGGCTTGAGGGCCAGGGCCCCTCCCTTGATCTCAAGCTCGTATACCTCGTTGACGTCGAGCCGCACCGCAAACATGTCGTACTCGGTTTCGGTCAGGACCATCGTTATCTTCGGGTAAGCCATCTCCCTTACCTGGGGCATCAGGCCCATCCCCTGCAGCTGGGAGACCATGTTCTGGACGAGCCTGTTCTCCTCGGCTCCCATGCCGTAGACCTGCCCAGATGCTCTCTGCCTGACCTCGACGAGCTCGATTTGCTTCGCAGGCAGGCCCGTGTACGGGTCGGTCACGCTGCTTATGCGGTGGACCTTGACTTGCACCATGACGAATCGAGTTTTCTCCAGGAGAGTTATATTAGTATAAGGGTCCTAGACGGTTTCTTCCCTTTGCTGCTCCCCTAGGTCCTCTTGCTCCTCCTCGTCCGCGTCGGCCGCCTCGAAGTCCTCCTCCTCTTCGTCGGGCGGGAACGCGGGTCCGCCTGTGGTCGCCTGTTGCTGCGGCATGGTCGTTGGTCCAGCGTCTGCCGCTGGCGCAGGGGGAGGGGCGTTTTCGTGGGATTCTTGTGGGGGACCGCCCTCCCTGTTGGCAAGCTCCTCGACGTACTCCGGCGTGATTATCCTCGCCATCGAGAGGTTCACGAGGCTGTTGTTAGATGCGTCGCCCGTGACTCTACCCATCTCGTGCTCGATGTGGCGCCACTTCAGCATGCTGTGGCCGCTCTTCGATTTGTAGATTATCCCGAGGACCTCGTTGGCGTTCACGAACGTGATGTCCCGTATCTTCTTCAGGGTGACCTTGTCCGCCGCTTCGATGTATATCGAGCCCGGCTCCGACTCCTTCTCGGGGAAGACCTCGGGGTCCCTGAGGTATGACTCTGGGATGAAGCTCCTGCAGGTGCTGTTGACAAGGAACCTTCTGAAGGCTTCAAGATGGCAGGTGACGTCGATTTCCACCATGATAACTTCCCTACCGGGACACTCCCGACCCGGAATCGGTCATATTTGAAGATAGGGTAGGCCAAGATTCCGCGTGAATGGGTTTTGCGTGGGTTCCCAACTCAAGATCGTTCTCATGTGATTCAACTAGGCTAATGCGGTCATCACCCACGTCCTGCTACCGCATGCCTGCGCGGCCAAAAACCTATCTTCCGAAGGCTTCGACTGGTTGTGGCGTTGAAGCGCTACCGTTTTCTCGTCCGCGTCGTCCCCGGAGACGACGACAGGCGGAGGTCCCTCCGGTCCATCGAGGGTATAGGGGGGACCATCGGCGCGAGCGTCAAGCACCCCCGGTGGACATCATACGGCGCGCTGGAGGTCGACGTCTTCACGCCCTCGGTCCAGGACTTCGAG
>JBGPFY010000039.1:0-7103 GCA_041483615.1 Nitrososphaeria archaeon
GAGGAGAAGTTCGACTATAGCTTCCTCATGCACCTCATCTACAAGACCCTCAAGCGGGAGGGCGTGACGACGCTCGTGACGGTGAGTAGGCCCCAGGGGACCTTGGTCCCTCTGGAGATCGGCGTCGAGGAGTTCGTCGCAGACGGCATCTTCGAGCTGAGGAACTACATCTCCCGGGAGGTCGAAATGAAGACCCAATTCCTCATCAGGAAGCTCCGTGGGACCGAGCACAGCAGGAAATTCCATAGCGTGCTGTTCACACCCCGCGGCGTGGAGATCCTGCCGTACACGCCATGATGCCCGACGGCTAGAAGACCAAACCCCGACTCATCCCATCCATGCCTCGACCGGGGCATGTCCGCGGCCTTGGCGCGGCACAATAGACGTGGCGTTCAGAACGCTTTTAATAATCAAGCAGGGTCAAAGTCTGTTGAATCTCAACGTCTTTTTCGACGTGTTGTTGGCCGGGACGTGCCTCGCCCCAGGCTATTACCTCGTCAGGACGCTTTTCCAGATACGCCGCCACGACGAACTCAGCATGCTGAAGTATGAATGGATCCCAATCCTCATGGCCGGCATCTTCTTTGTCCTTTGGGTGGGAGAGAGCGCCTACTTCGACTACATGGGAGAGTTCGGAGTCCAAATCAACGGGATCAAGGATGCGACGCTCTTCGGTTCCGTCTCGATTTTCGCGATAGCGACCGCCCGCTTTGCCGAGACTTGGGGCGGCTACGTCAAGGGCATCAAGGCGAAGAGGAAGATGATGGCGCAGGGTCTGCCGCAGGAAGACCTGGTAGAAGAGACCCCCCCTGCCAGGTGAGGGCTTGGTCCCGCGCCTTTGCCGGAATCGGCAGTATTGGGTAAGTTCTTGCTGACAAGGGACACTTATGGAATTCGGCAAGAACGGCTATATCGGCCGCCCGAGCTTTTTGTCGAACGTACACGTTGAACGCTAGACCTATTGGAAATGCCATATCGGCAGCCGTAGTGTTTCTATTGCTGGTGGGGAGCAGCGCAGCTTATGCTGCTCCTTCGACCTCCCCTCTCTCGCTCATGGTAGGGGGAACGGTGGCCGACCTAGGGAACCAGACCTACGGCGTCCACGGAGACCAGTTGGTCTATGGGGTCGTCGCCGGTTTCCCGCTCTCCCCTGACACGACAAATTTGGATTACACGCTCAACGCTCATGTGAACGGAGTCAACACCAACGGAAACGCGCACGTCCACCTCGAAGGCACGATACCCGGCAGTCCTGCCACGAGCCCCATAACCTGGACCAGCAGCGGAGGCACACTTGCCTCGCATCAGCCGAAGTCGCAGGGTTGCGACAAGCCGGACAAGAGCGGCCAGATGCAGTGCGAAGCTCAGTTCACCTCCAACACGGCGGGCGCAGTGGTGGTCACGGCGACATACCCCGGCGACGGGTATAACTCTGCCAGCAGTGACTCCTACACGATATTCGTGGGTAACGTGGACTCATCTCCCGCGACGAGCACTTCTATCTCATGCGACCAGGCGCGTCTCCAAGCAGGACAGTCGACGAATTGCCGCGCTGTCGTGACCGTCGCTGACTCGAGCGCTCAGGGCACCGGCGTCGTTTGGACGAGCAATAACGGAGGCACTTTCAGCCCTCAGCCTCCTGGAAAGTCACAGGGATGCAACAAGCCGGATCACGATGGACAGATGCAGTGCCAGGCGCAGTTCACAGCCGGAACGGCAGGTCCGACAACGATTACCGCGACCTATGCCCCGTCTGACTCCGCGCATGTGGCGAGCAGCGACTCATACACGGTGTTCGTCGGGGTCTTCGGCGCATCGCCGGTGACGGGGACTTCTCTGACCTGCGACCATAACCGCCTGGATGCCACAGACGATACCAAGTGCCACGCCACCGTCCTAACTTCGTACGCGGGGACGAGCCTGTCGCTAGACATCGCGGTCAACATCGACAACCAGATAGGGATGGGGGTCCCGATCGGTTGCGACTCGTCGGGGTCGACCACTCCGTGCAACTCTCTTCTGCCGGCGTTTTTCGTGGGTGGGGCAAACGTCGAGCTGACCGTCGGTAAGGGACACGGGGCTCAAACCACCTCTGGCAAGCCCTCGACCCAGCCCCAGATGATGCTGGAGTCGCCGTATTGGAACCCGTGGGGAGCGCCAATTCTTGTCGCATCTGCCGACGGGACCATCACGCTTGTTAGCAAGTACAGCGTCGGCACTGTCGACTGGGAGCGGACTGTGGTGACCGGGATAATGTCAGGGGTGGTCGGCACCGGCACAACCACCAACGCAATCGGCGCTTTCAGCCTTGTCTCCAACGAGCACGAGGACCTGGTCGCTGGAACCACCAAAGACAGCGGGACGATGACCTTCAGCCACTTTGTCTCGCCGCTCTCGATTACGCCCATCACGATCAGCGGGATCTACAAAGGCAGCTCGGTCGTGCCAATGCCTGGATCCCCAGCCTGCGACGCGGAGATGACGACGTTCGGGACACCATGCGTGGTCGACTGCTCGTCCCTTACCGGCTTTCCAGGAACCTGCACTGTGACGGGATTCCAATCTAACGGCATATTCGCCCTCAAACAGGGCAAGATCGCGATTGCAGGCGCGTATTCTACCATTTGGTCTGTCCCGGCGCTCGGATTCGCCTCGAGCGTCGCGGCATTGGCAACGCAGCAATAGCACCGAGTAGCGCGAAGCAGAATCTGCCGCGCGTTCGCGAGCATGCGTTTGTCATTGCTTTCGTCTCGTCTGTCTAGAATGGAGTTTGCCGTTTTCCAGAAATTATGGCGTGCCAATCTTCCGGTAATCCCAAAATAGCTTAACTCTCGAAACCTCCACGAGGCGCCGATGTACAGTTCTCCTGAAGCGCCTTTCGAACTAGACCTCGCCGATTTTGAATGCACTCTTTCGAGAATCAAGGTGTCCAGACTGACCTTCGGCCACGGAACCAAGGTGCCCAAGGTCTCCTTCGACCTCGGCGCCGACATCAAAGAGGTTGAGACCACGAAAGGAAGGCTTCGCCTCAAGTACACGCTTTTCATCGACTCCAGCCCCGCGGTCGAGAGGGCCGAGCTCGCGGGTGAGGTGACGATAACCAGTCCGCGGATCTCTTCGGTTACCGACCTGCAGGCGCTGGGGGAAGACAAGATATCCGATGTAGCCATGCAAATCTACTCCAAGAACTACGAGACTCTTTACCTGATATTCGACTCTGCGGGGTTGACCGCACCGTCTCCATTCCTAATCCAGGACGTCCATCTCGTGCCCGGAGAAATTGCCATGTCGCCCGAACCAGTCGAGCAGACGGCTCCGATGGTCGCCCCGACCGCGCGCTGACCAAAAGCAGTTCCGGCTCTTCTCTATTCCAATCATCAACGGGGTTTTCCAGCTCCAATACTCGAGGTTTCCCTCGGCCGAGGCTGGTTCTAGGACGGGCTTGGATCTTACACCGATATCGACGGCGGCTTCTCTTCCTTGTTCGAGCTGCCGACCTCTCCTGGAGACGCCATCTTGACGACCTTCATCAGGCCTGGCGACGGGTAGGGTATCTTGAGCGACCCCGACAATAGATAGAGTATCGCGTATACCTTCTGGTAGATAGCCATGAAGACTGGTGGCGGGGTGTTCTGGTCGGGGCTTCTTAGCATCTCCTCGATTTCCTTCTCGTCGCCCGTAATCCTGGTCGTCCCCGCCACATCCATCTTCGCGATGGGCGGCTGGGATGCGATTGTGATGCTGTACTTGAGCGTAAACTGCCCGGCTTGGTGGTCGGTCTCGGACAGGGACGCGCCAACATCAAAAGTCACCGAAGCCTCGTCTCTGGCCTCTTCGCTCAGGCGCGTTGCCTCCACGCTCTTCACGAGAACTTCTACTTCAACCATTTTCCAATATGCCCTACTTTGTGACGGTATCTTGAGCGTCGAAAAGTCAATTTAAAGGTATACGAACTACTGTTATGAACTGTGAATTCATAACTGTTTAATTGCAAGTTTGGAGCCTTTCGTCTCCTCCGATGAGCTCTCCCGATAGCAAAAACCCCAGGACGACCATCACTACGTCTTCGGAGGGCAAGGGAGCCCGGCTCTCCGTAAAACTTTCGGTCACCCCCAGGGCCGGCGAGCAGTCGCTCAAGGAGAAATACGCGGTCTCGAAATACGACCTCGGCGTAGGCTACCCCGTCCCGGAGGCGCTCAAGAGCATGATCCCTTCGAAGGTGCCTGACTACGTGGACGAAGGCGAGGGATACGTCGAGCGGATAATGCGGGCGCTATTCTACTTCAAGCAGACCGCGCTGATTGGGCCCAGCGGCACAGGGAAGAGCGTCTGCCACGGGGAACCCGTCTTCGTGCTCCTGGACGGAAAGCCCAGATTGACCACGGTTGACTCGCTCTTCGAGGAGCTAGGACGAAAGTATCCTGTTAGGCTCGATGAGGACAACTGGGAGGCCATCGTCCTCAAGGGGGTCGACCTCCGAGTCCTCTCCATGGACACCCTGTCCAGTGGAGTCTCTTGGAAGAGAGCCCATGCAATCGCGCGCTCCGCGTACAAAGGGGCCGTCGTCGAGGTCACGACCTCGAGGAACCGGACGATAAGGGCGACCCCAGAGCACTCCTTCATTACCGACGAGGAAGAGGTGAAGGCCGGACAGGTGAGACCTGGAACGCGGATCCCGGTCATGCGCCGGATACCCAAGATTGATCGCTCGCCCCTCGCAGAGATTGCGGTTGCCGATCTCGTGCCCGGAGCCAAGCTGACCGAGAAGGGGGTCGTCCTTGGGGCAAGAGAGGACATGCAAATTCCCGCACCGCCAATGATTGCGCTCAACGAAGAGTTCTCCTGGTTCCTGGGTTTCTTCGTCGCGGAAGGTTACGTCGGGAAGGGCTTTGCCTCAATCTACCAGAAGGAAGCTGCGATGGTAGAAAGGTGCGCGAAGCTGATGAGCTTGATAGGCCTTGCGACCTCTACCAGGGTACAGCGAGGGCTCACCGAGCTTCGGGTCTTCAGCAAGGCGTTCGTCTCAATGCTTTCTTTGGCTACCGTCAGCAGGCGAGCGGGTAGGGGCAAGGGATCGCAAGCGCGGTACAAGAAGGTCCCCGATTTTGTTTTCGCGATGCCGGACGCATCGAAGGTCGCGTTCCTCCGGGGCTTTCTCGAGGGTGACGGTTGGGAGGAAGAGGGGTCGGAGCTTCTGCTTGGCACCTCTAGCAAAGACCTCGCGAACGGGCTCATGATACTCTGCGAGCAGCTCGACATCTTCCCGACTGTCCGGGTGAAAAGGACGAGGGGGGCGACCGCCTATACGCTCGCGATGGCCAGGGACGGGGCTGCGAAACTCGGAGTGACGATAACCGGGCTCACGAGCGCGACTGACAACAGAGGGCACGTCGAGAAGGTCAGGGTGACCCCTGAGATGCTCGCTATCGCCAAGAGGGCCTACAGACAACTCCCCTCCGAGCTCAAGACGAAAGACTACCACAAGATGACGGTGTCTTACCTCTATTCGAGCACGGGCATGATAGGGCTCCGGACCCTCTCGAGGATAGCGGCCGACCTGCGTTCCCCCGAACTCGAGAGTATTGCTGAGGCGGATGTCCTATGGGACGAAGTCAAACGCGTCGAGCGGACTCCATATGACGGTTGGGTCTACGACTTCCAGGTCCCGGGAACGGAGACCTTTGCGGCAGGATTCGGCGGCGTCTTGACTCACAATACCCACATAGTCTACCTCGTCGCGCAGATCGCGGGGCTTCCTCTCTGGGAGATCAACTGCGGTCTCCAGACGTCCGTCTACGACCTTTTCGGCAGGTTCGTCGGCCTGGGGAAGGACAACTGGATAGACGGGACTATAGTCTCTTGGTGCAGGTACGGCGGGATACTCTATCTGGACGAGGCGAACATGATGAAGCAGGACATCGCGACCAGGCTGAACCCGATCCTAGACACCAGAGGGCACATGGTGCTCAACGAGAAGGACAACGAGGTCATACCGAGGCACCCCTTCGGGTACGTGGTGATCAGCATGAACCCGTACTCGTCCGAGTTCTCGGGGACCAAGCCGCTCAACGCCGCGTTCCGGAGAAGGATGAGCGTATGGATTGATTTCGACTACCTGAGCGTCGGGACCAAGATATCCGGCCGAGAGGTAAAGATGCTCTCCGAGCGCTCGAAGATCCCTATGGATATCGCCGAGAAGGTCATCCGGGTCGGGGCAGAGATCAGGAAGAGATACAAGACGGGCGACCTGCCCTACGGGCCTTCAGTAGGGGACCTGCTCAACTGGGGCATCCTCATCCACGACGGGCTCGACCCCAAAGCGGCCGCAGATGAGACCCTAGTCTCCCTGACCTCCGACGACGCTGAGATCCAGTCTGTTGTCAGGAGGATAGTTGCGCTGGTTTTCGGCGCGGGCGACAGCAAGCCGGTAGAGAAGACTGAACATCCTTGACTATTCGTGGAACACTGCGACAAGCATAGCGCAGCGCGACTACGACACGCTCAGGCTGATACTGGACGAAGGTCTCACCTCACCCGTGCTCTCAGGGGACAGCAGGGGCTTCGTCATCAAGCTCCCGACCCCGAGAATTGTAGAAGAGAAATACTACCAGCTCCACGGGCTCTACACGGACCCGGACGCCAACGGTTGGGACACCGTGTGGCGTACTTTCAGGGCGTCGCTCTACCACATGTCGCTCCACGCGGCCTTCTCCGACTTCAGGGGGTACGCCCCTTGGGCCAAGGCGAAAGACGTCGCCGCTGCGACGTTCGCGGTGTGCCTCGTCGAGGACCTCAACATAGCGAATGAGGCAAAGACCAAGTGGCCAGGTGTCCTCGCCGACCTGGCATACGCGAACTACATAAGCGCCCTTCGCCTTGCAGCCGTTGACGACGTCGACGACGGCCCCTTGCGGTTCGCCACCAAGCTGCTGCTGGGTTCAGCCGGAGTGTTCAGGTCATCCGGAGATAGGCTCTCCAAGGACGAAGACAAGGAAGCGGGCGCTGTCGCGGAGCGCTCCAGGATGAAGGTGGAGGAGGCCGCGAAGAGGGCGTCCCAGGAGAGGAAGGCGTTCCTTGCCGAGGCGGCTCAGGAGGTCTACTCC
>JBGPFY010000040.1:0-6995 GCA_041483615.1 Nitrososphaeria archaeon
GATCTCTGACGCGCCCGCCGAGCACGCCTTGTCCCGCCTTGTCTTGGCGAGCCAATCCAGCATCATCGCGGTCGTGAGAATCATCGCGACCGGGTTCGCGATTCCCTTCCCTGCAATGTCGGGCGCGGCCCCGTGCACCGGCTCGAAGAGGGCAAAGTCCTTGCCGATGTTCGCGGACGGGGTCATCCCTAGCCCGCCGACCAGCTGCGCCGCCTCGTCTGAGAGGATGTCTCCGTAGAGGTTCGTCGTGACGATGACGTCGAATGCGAGCGGGTCGCGAATCAGGTTCATCGCCGCCGCGTCGACGAGCATCTCGCTGAACGCGACCTTTGGATGAGCCTTGGAGACCTCCCTGCAAACCTGGGCAAACAGGCCGTCGCTCTTCCTGAGGACGTTAGACTTGTGAACGGCGACCACCTTGCGCGCCCCTCCCCTTTGCTCCGCTACCCCGAACGCGTATTCCGCAATCCTCTGGGAAGCGAACCGCGTGATGGTCCTGAGGGCGACGACCCCTCCGTCGAACTCGAACTCCTGCCCCTTGTAGAGGTCTTCGGTGTTCTCCCTTACGATTACCATGTCTATCCCGGGCTTGAGCGAGGGGACGTTGGGGAGGCTCTTTGCCGGCCTGACGTTGGCGTAGAGGTCGAGCATCTGCCTGAGCTTCACTATCACGTCCGCCGCGGTCTCGCCCACGGGGGCCTTGAGGCAGGCGTCGGACGCTCGTATTGATTTCAGGGACGACTCTGGGAGAGGGAGGCCTGTCCTCTTCTTGCAGCGGTCGCCAGCTGGCGATTGCTCAATCGAGAAGCTCAGGCCGAGCTTCTCTTTTAGGGCGTCCAGGACGACAAGCGAGGCCTTGGATATCTCAGGTCCCACGCCGTCGCCTTCTATGAGGGTTATCGAGTATTGCCTCTGTCCAGCTTTCGGGTGCTGCTGTCGTGACAACTGGCTACTTGGACGAGGCCCTCATCGGCATTGCTTTTAGCTTCTGCCGGAGCCTCTCCCTCACGAAGCCGAGGAAGCCGCCCCTCTTCATCAGCTCTATGGCCGAGTCCGTCGCGATGATCGGATAGTCGACCCCGGATGTGCCGTCCCTCAGCGTCCGCGAGTCGAGGTGGACGACCAGGTCGTCCCCCACGGAGATTTTGCTCGTGTCGCTAATCTGGATCGGTAGCAGCCCGTTGTTGAGGCAGTTGCGGAAGAAGATGTCGGGGAAGCTCTGGGCGACGACCGCCACGACGTTGTTGTACTTTATAGCGTAGACGGCCTGCTCCCTCGAGCTGCCGCACCCGAAGTTGTTGGAGGCGACGACGATGCTCTCCTTGTTCGCCCTGCACGCTGGACGGAAGGAAGGGTCGAACCCCTCGAAGGCGTGGTCCGCGAAGAATTGCTTGTCCCAGCTCTCCTGGAGGAGGAAAGCGGGGATGATGTAGTCGGTGTTGATGTCGTCCCCGAACTTCTTGGCGACTTTTCCCCTCATCTGCATCTCTAGTTCTCACCAGGAGGGAGGTACTTCCGAGGGTCTGCGATCCTTCCCTCGATGGCCGTGGCCGCCGCGACCGCGGGGGAGCCTAGGTAGATGAAGGCCTCAGGCGAGCCCATCCTTCCCTTGTAGTTGCGGTTGCTCGTGCTCAGGCACCTGTCGCCCGGGGCGAGAATTCCCATGTGCTTGCCGAAGCACGGGCCACAGTTGGATGACTCGATGTTCGCGCCCGCGTCAGCGAAAATCTTCAGGAGGCCGCTGTCCATCGCCCAGTTGTAGACGCGCCTGCTGGCGGGGATGACCAAGAGGTTGGTGTTCGGACTTACCTTCCTCCCCTTTAGTATCTTGGCGGCGATTGTGAGGTCAGCCTCGCGCGCATTGGCGCACGAGCCGAGAAAGACCATGTCGATAGGGTCGGTCACCTGGCTGACCGGCTTTGTGTTTGCGGGGGAGTGCGGCAGGGATACGGTGGGCTCGACCTTGGAGGCGTCGACGTCGACCGACCTTGCGAAGCCCGCGTCAGGGTCGCTCCTCGCCATCATTCCGCGGATCTCGTCCGTCATCGTCGCCTTCCTCCTGGCCAAGGCATCGTTGACGTAGACGAGGGTCTTGTCGTCCGGGTTGATGATTGCAGTCCTCGCACTCATCTCGACCGAGAGGTTGCAGATTGTGAACCTCCCTTCCATGTCCAAGGAGTCGATTGTCGGCCCTGTGTACTCGGCAACGCGCTTGGAGGCGCCCCCCTCCCCCATCATCCCCAGGATGTGGAGGACGAGGTCCTTCGCGTAGACTCCCCGCTGGAACTTTCCGCTCACCTTGAACCTTATCGTCTCGGGGACTGTGAAAGAATAGAGCTCGCCCGTTGCCAGGAGGTTCTCCGCTTCGGTGGTCCCTATCCCGAAGGCAAGAGCGCCCAGCGCTCCCTGGGTGCACGTGTGCGAGTCCGTCGCGACCGCTATCTCGCCCGGGAGCACGAACGCCTCTTCGGAAGCAATGGTGTGCTCAATCCCGTCTCCCTCCTTGTACATCGCAATCCCTTGGTCCTTCGCAAAGTCCGACATCAGGCGGATGCCCTGGCTTACCATTATGGAGCACGAGGGGACAGTGTGGTCTGGCATGAACGCGATGCGAGAGGGGTTGAAGACCTGCATCTTCTTGCCCGACTCGTTGTAGACGTCCTCGAAGTCCTTCTCGAAGTTAAGGATGGCGGGCGGCCCTATCACCTCGTTGAAGTAGAGCTTGTCGACGGGAAGGGCCTCGATGAGGTCCCCCGCCTTCACCTTCCTTCCCACAGCGCGTGAGACTATCTTCTCCGTGATTGTGGCGCCAGGCATGCCGCTCCTCCGCCCTAGACCCCTTCTATCGGCTTCTGCTCGCGCTGGGGAGCGATCGATGTCGAGGGTTGGGACTGCAGCTTCTTCGCCATCAGCGCGTTGATCCCGCTCACTATCGCCTCCACGCTTGCCACCACGATGTCCCTCTTCATGCCCCGTCCAGAGGCGGTGAGGCCGGTGCTGTCCTCTACCTTGACTGAGACGTCCGCTACGGCCTGGGCGTCACCGGTCAGGGCCTCGAGCCTGTACTCCTTTAGCTTCACGATGTCGATGGTGCTGAATATCTTCTGGATGGCGTTGACCGCCGCGTCCACCGGGCCCGACCCCACGTCGGTCGCCTCGTGGAGCTGGCCCCTGATCAGGAGCTTGACCGTCGCGCTCGGGAGGCGCTTTATCCCGGTGACGACCTCGAGCCCCTCGAGCTCGACGATGTCGGCGGATTCGGCCTTCCCCCCGCCCATTATCTGGGCGGCGAGCTGGTAGAGGTCGCTGTCGGTTGTGCTGCGCCCCTGGTCGCCCATCTCCTTCACCCTCTCGACAATCAGCCTGAGGCTGTCCTCCTTCGGCTTCAGCCCCATGCCCCGCAGCTGGTAGGCGATGCCGTGCCTGCCCGCGTGCTTGCCCGCCTGGAGCCACCTCGTCCTTCCCACCATGGAAGGGTCGAAAGGCTCGTAGGTCGAGGGGTTGCTGAGAATCCCGTGGGTATGGATGCCCGATTCGTGCCCGAAGGCGTTGTCCCCAATAATGGCCTTGTTGGGCTGTATCATCACGCCGGTCAGCCTCGAGACGAGGCGGGAGGTCTCGTAGAGCAGCGCGTAGTTGATGTTGGTCCTAAGGCCGTAGAGGTTGAAGCAGCCCATGACGAACTCCTCTAGGGAGGTGTTGCCCGACCTCTCCCCGATGCCATTGATCGTAAGGTGCGCCTGGTCGGCTCCGGCCACCACGCCCGCCAGGCTGTTCGCCACGGCCATCCCGTAGTCGTTGTGGCAGTGAACGCTGATCATCGCGTCCGAGACCGAGCGTGCCGCCTGCACATACTCTATCATCTTCTGGGGTGTCGCAATCCCGACGGTGTCGGGGATGTCGAAGCGGTCTATGCCCGCGTCGGTCACCGCCTTGACGACCTCCTTGAAGAACGGGACCTCCGTGCGTGTGGCGTCCTCCGCCGAGAACTCGACCTTGACTCCGAAGCTCTTCGCGTAGCGCACCATGTCGGCCGATTGTTTGAGCATCTGCTCCCTCGTCAGGTGGAGCTTGTGCTGCAGGTGTATGTCAGATGAGGCGAGGAACACGTGGACGCCCTTCACGCCGCAATTGATGGCGGTGTCGATGTCGACCTTCTCCGCCCTGGCGAGGCCCGAGACCTCCGCCTTGAGGCCGGCCTTTGCTATCCTCCGGACCCCCTCCTGCTCGCCCTTCGAGGTGATCGGGAAGCCCGCCTCGATGACGTCGACTCCGAGCCTGTCCAACGCTACTGCTATCTCGAGCTTCTCGTCGGGAGTCAGCGAGACTCCCGGTGTCTGCTCGCCGTCCCGGAGCGTCGTGTCAAGCACTCGGATTATCCTCTCGGTCATCGCGACGTCCTCTCCTTCGGGAGGGCGGCCACCCCGGTCCTTGCGATGTCGAGGACGTTTGACTCTCCCAGTCTCTCCACGAACTCGTCAATCTCCTTGGCAGACCCGACTATCTCGGCCACGACTGAGTGCTGGGAGGAGTCGACTATCCGGCAGCCCGTATTCTTCTGTATCTCCGCGACGGAGATCTTGTCCGTGTTTATCTTCACCAGGGCGAGCTCCCTTGCGGTGACCTCTTCCGGCCCGTATGTGTGGGCCTCGAGGATGTCTATGACCTTCATGAGTTGCTTCGCGACGTGCTCGATGGATGCGTCGTCTCCGTTCAGCGTCATGGTCATCCTGCAGTCCGCGCCGCCGTTGGTCACGCCCAGGGTGAGCCCCTCGATGTTGAGGCGCATGAGCCTCACGAGGTGGACCACTCGGAAGAGCGTCCCGGGCTTGTTCTCGACGAGGGTCGAGAGGACCTTGGACGACCTGGTCAAAAGATTGCCATCTCCTTCGGAGAGCCGTAGACTGTTTCCTTGATCCCCTTCCCCGGGGGCAAGAACGGGAAGACGTCCTCTTCGGGCGAGACGGGGACCTCGATCACAGTCGGGCCCTCGATTGCGAGCCCCTCGCGCATGGCCTTGCCGAACTCGTCGAGGGATCCCACCGTCCTGGCGTGGGCGCCGTACGCCTCCGCGAGCTTCACGAAGTCAGGGACGTTCGGGAACTTGATGCCTATGTAGTGCCTGTTGTACATGAGCCTCTGCCACTGCTCGACCATCCCTAGGCTCCTGTCGTTGATGATCACAGCGATTATCGGGAGCCTCTCTTCGACGGCCGTCGCGAGGGCCTGCTCGGTCATGACGAAGCTGCCGTCGCCATCGAAGTCCACCACGGGCACGTCCGGCTTTGCGAACTTCGCCCCGACCGCGGCGGGGAGGCCGAACCCCATCGTTCCCAGACCGGTGGAGGTGATCCACGTCCTGGGCCGCAAGACCCTGTAGTGTATCTCGCACCACATCTGGTGCCTTCCCACTCCTGTGGTGAGTATCGCCTCTGGAGGGAGTATCTCCCTCATCCTCTTGACAATCTTCGGCCCCGAGAGCTCCGCGTAGGAGTCCCTGTAGGCCGGGATCCCCTTCAGCTCGTCGCGGACCTCGTTCACCCGCTTGAGCCACGGATTGTTGCTCGGGTCCTTGCTCTTGCCCAGCCGCCTTGCGACCGCGTCGAAGAGCATCGCGAGGACCTGGTTGGCGTCGCCTAGTATCGAGAGGTCTACGACCTTGTTCTTGTTGAACTCTGTCGGGTCGGCGTCGATGTGGATTATCTTGGCGCTGGGGGCGAACTCGGCGAAGTTGCCAGTGGAGCGGTCTGAGAACCTGACGCCGACTGCGACCAAAAGGTCGCACTCGGAGACGAGCTTGTTCGCCTCGGCTCTGCCATGCATCCCTATCGGGCCGAGCGAGAGAGGATGGTCCTCAGGGAAGTCGCCCTTTCCTTGGAGCGTTGTGATGACCGGCGCCATGAGCAACTCCGCAATCGCCGCGAACGGCTGGGCGGCGTCGGCAATCCTGACTCCGCCGCCTCCCCATAGTATGGGTCTCTCCGCCTTCACTATCATCGCCGCAGCGCGCTCGACGTCTTGAGGGTCCACTGGGACGCTCGGCCTGTAGGCCCTGACGCTGACGCTGTCGGGGAAGGTCATCTCCGCCTCCTCCTGCTGGACGTCCTTGGGGAGGTCCAACAGCACGGGGCCGGGTCGGCCGGTCGTGGCTATATAGAAGGCCTGCTTGACCGCGAACGGGACCTCGGCCGCTGAGAGCGGCTGAAGAGTGTATTTTGTCACGGGGGTGGCGATGCCGATGACGTCGGTTTCCTGGAAGGCGTTCCTCCCCGTCATCGCCTTCGGAACCTGGCCGGTAATCGCGACCACTGGAGAAGAGTCGGCGTAGGCCGTCGCGATCCCTGTGATTAGGTTGGTCGCGCCCGGCCCCGAAGTGGCGGAGCAGACGCCGGCTTTCCGCGAGACCCTTCCGTAGGCGTCTGCCATGTGGGCCGCAAGCTGCTCGTGTCGCACTAGGATGTGCTTGATCTTCGAGTCCCAAAGGGCGTCGTAGAATGGCAGGTTTGCCCCTCCCGGCATGCCGAAGATGTACTCTACCTTCTCCCGCTCGAGGGCCTCCACTGCGGCCCGTGCGCCGGACATCTTTTCTGTCATTCTATGCATTCACCAAAATTGAAGCGTTGAGTATTGCCTCGCATGTGCAAAACCTCCGAGCGAGGCTCTAGACTAAAACTAACGATGCAACTGTCATGTTGTCGAGCGAAAAGCATCCTGGACTCGAACTGCCGGTGCTGATGCGTTGCATTAAACTCCTTCGACCCGCAGTTATATTTAAGGGTTGATGGTGGAGCCTCGGGAATCGGGGCCGCTTTCATCGCTCAGCTGTTTCCAGTGCTTCCTCTATCGGGAACAGCCCGGCGAGGACGCCAGAGTATGGGGCGATCCCGCACTTGTCACACTGCGGTTGCAACGCGCCCTCGTTCGCGCTTCCCATGCAACAGGGGGTCTTGATGTTGCCTCGGTAATCCAGAGGCAAGATCATCCAGTTGGGGCAC
>JBGPFY010000041.1:0-6979 GCA_041483615.1 Nitrososphaeria archaeon
AAGCCCCTCCTCTCGGCCACCCTGGCCGCGTCGACGAGCACCTTCCTGTCCCAAGCGCAGACCCCGATGTGCGCGTCGATGCGCCCGAACTTCGCGTTGTTGAAGCCGAGGTAGCCGAAGGTCGCCACGCCCACCCACTTCAGCGCGTTCCTCCGGGACTCGTAGCGCGCCCGCTCTTCGCCTTTGGTGACCTGCTCCAGCCTCTTGTACTTCAGCCTCTTCTCCACTATGATCTTCACCGCCTTCGGGACTATCCCCTCCTTCCGCCTCTCGCACACGTTCCAGTCGAGCTCCGGGATCCGGTTCGCCGAGTCGGGGCAGCACGAGCACCTCACCGTCTCCGCCGAGATGTTTTTCATCATCATGATGCTCGGGTAGAGGCTGCTAAAGTCGAGCTCCCCCACTCCTTCGTGCACCCCGAGTTCAGGCTCGAAGATGAAGCCCCCCCGGTCGGCGACGAGGAGCTCTGCCCTGCTCTTGAAGCTCTCCGCGAGGACGGGCTTCCACGGGATCAGTATCCCCTCCTTGGTCGCGTGGTAGAATTGGAGGCTCGAGAGCGCCTTCCCTATGCTCGCCCTGCTCGCCGTGTGGAGGGGCAGCCTGCACACCCTGCTCACCTCGTAGAAGCCGTCGATCCCGCTCTCCCTGCACACGAAGGAGTTCGACGTGTCGAGGTGGATCCTCCCCCGGAGCTTCATCGCCGAAGGCTTGAACAGGATCTTGCCGTAGCTGAAGTAAGACGTCCCCCTCTTCGCGGGCAGCTCCAGGGCGTCCCCGTCCCTGTCTATGCTGAGCCTCTCGGCGACCCCGTTGACCGCCGCGCGCGCGACGAGGTAGGGAAGGACGAACGAATCGCCGTCCCGCGTGAATATCAGGTCAGGGTCGAGCTTCTCGACCTCCTCGACTAGGCCGAGGACCTTGTCCTGCTCCGACCCGCCGTCCAGGCTAGACACCGACCCGTCGCCGCCCTTCACAACGATCGACTCTATGGGGTCGGTGACCTTGGCCATCTTCCCGGCCTTCCTGATGGCCACCTCGATGTCGACCGAGCGCAGGCTCGGGACGGCGTAACGGCACGACCAGATGTCGTCTTGAAGGTCCCAGCTCAGCCCGTCGGGGGTCTCAGAGACCTCGCAACGGGCGAGGGGGAAGAGGTCGTTCTCGTAGAGGTACATCTGCTCGGGAGGCACGTCCACGTTGTAGAGCCTGTAGGCCCCGAACGGCCGGGAGCGCTCTACGCTCTCCGCGAGCCCGGCGACCTTCTTCGCGTCGTCCACGACCAGCTCGAGGACCTGGCTCTCGCTCCTGTCCGTGACCCTCTCGTACCTTGTGACGAACCTCGACCAGGAAAAGTCCCGCCCCGTCCCCTTCTCGAGGTCGGCCAGGTCTTGTTTGCTGTCGGAGGCGACGAAGATCGAGGGCGACCACCTGTCGACGAGCCTCCTGGTCTCGCCGTTCTCGAGCTTCAGCCACACCACCATCTTTCCGGGGCTCTCGGTGTAGAGGTCGAGTATCCACCCCCGCATCGTCCGCTACGCCACCGCCTTCTTCCTGAGCTCCTCTATCTCCCTGGCAATCCTGACGATCCTCTTGTGCTGCATGAAGAGGATGCTCATGAGCAGGGCCTCGGCGGAGAACGGCGAGGCCTTCGCGTGCATCGACGGGACGTACTCGTGGCACTGCCTCACCCTCTCCGTGAACAGCTCCCTGTCCTCCGCCTTGAGGGCGTCCCCGAACCCCCTCCAGCTCTCCAGCTCCTCCATGATCTCCTTGTCAGAGAGGCTCACAGGTCCCGCACCCCCGCGCCCTTCGCGCATTCCGCGAGCGCCTTGAAGTGGTGGAAGGCGATCGCCATCGCCATCCCCTCGAACCTCGAGGTCCTCACCGCTGCCGAGGACGCCGAGGCGTACAGCCTCGCGGCGTTTAGCATCTCGTCGAAGGCGGGTCTGTCCTTCTTGGGGAGCGCCCTCCTGAAGCGCCTCCACTCTTGGATCTCCTGGGCCTCGGCCATCCTGAACGAGGGGGTGGTCCTTCCCATCGCGGCTAGTCACCGGCCGCCTTTCTGGGGCTGTTGTGGAAGAGGAGGTCGCGCAGCTTGAACTGCCGCGAGGAGGGGGATTTCCTGAACGGGTGCTTCAGCAGCGTCCCTTCGATGAGCTGGCCGGACTCCTCGAGGTCGACCACGATGTCCGCGTGGTCGGTCATCATCCGGTCGTAGGGCGTCTTCGTGACCAGAGTCATGAACGTGAGGACCTTCTTCTCCTTCCTCACCTCGCCCAGCCCGCGCCTGACCGCCCCCGCGAGCCTCCTCGCCTCGTCTTCGCGTAGCCCGGATTCCTCGTTGAGCGTGCCCAGGGCGTCGGAGAGCACGACGACCTTCGCCCCGTACTCGTCGACAACCCTCGCGAGCTCGTTCACCACCAGGTTCGCCATCTGATACATCGTGAAGGCCCTGCTCGTCACCACCCGCCTCAGGGCCTTCCTCGGGGCGACCCCGTAGAGCTTGGCGTAGGAGGAGAAGAGATACAGGTCCGAGCGGTTCCCCCCGTCGACCAGCACGACGCTCGAGTCAGACCCCCCCGCCTCCTTCGGGAGCTGCGCCCTGAAGCAGAGGAACTCCGCGACCGCGTTCGCGCAGCGCCCCGTGAAGGCCACCGACCAGGTCGGGTCGACGTAGTGCGCGACCAGCGCGTCGAGCGGCGCGAAGTCGAAGGAGAACCCGCGCATGGACGCGGCGGTCTGGAACTCGACCTTCGTCTCCGCCCTCTCCCTTTCTGCGGAGTAGGCCGAGCGCGATATCTCCGACCACGTCTCCGGGATGTGGGCAGACCTGCAGGACACTCGCGCCTCTAGGGCCGAGCCGCAGCCCGGGCAGCGGTTTCCAAGGGACTCGACCGTGTCGCCCACGGGCTCGAGCGACGCGCACACGTTGAGGATGCAGGAGCACTCGGAGCAGGAGTACACGAACCGCTCGTTCTCGCCCTCGTCCGAGGTCTCGTAGAGGTAGTGCAGCCGCTGTCCTTTTGGCGTCGGCAATCGACGCCCAAGCCGAATTTTTCTTTTAAACACCAATAGGATTTCAAATAATTATGTCGGACTGACATTCATGCGGATTCCATGACGCCGTCACAGCCTTGCTTTCTCGAGGCGGAAGCACCGAAGCCGACGCGGCCGCGCTGCGAGTGGGCGTCTCCGAAAGGTCTTCACGCGCTCCGAAACATCTCTTATACCGACTGGATTATTCGAAATCGCCAGTTGACCGAAAAGGGCGGCGCGGGGGTCCTAAAGGGAATCCCTCCGCGAGTGAAGCTGGTGATATTCGCCTTGTCGTTCAACGAGATAGCAGTAGGATACCTAACCGTCTACCTCACAGCCTACTTCCCGGAGCTCAGCATCAGTCCGGGGGTCGTCGGCTTCCTTGTCGGACTTCAAGGGCTGGTCCTGGTCATCGCGGGGATTCCCCTTGGAATCCTCTCCGACAGGATTGGCAGGAGGCCTCTCCTGCTCTTCGGGACGCTTGTCTCTCCTCCGGCTATCTTGGTCTTCGCCTACACCACAAACCTGGCCCTGCTCGCATCTAGCGCAATCCTGCTCGGCCTGGCAGAGTCTGCAGCACTATCGTCGTGGAACGCGCTGATTGCCGACCAGACCGACGGCGCAAACAGGGTCCCAGCCTATTCGCTCTCCTTCATCGTCTCGACGGTCTCCATGGCCACCGGGTCTGCCCTGCCGGTCCTCATCCCCGTCATCCGCGGGGCAGTCGGGCTGGACTCGGCTAGCCTCCATAAGGACATCTTCGTCTTGGTGGGGGTCGCGGCCCTGGTCACGCCCGTCATGATGGCAATCGTTTTGCGAGGCTACCATGAGAGCTCACACCCGACAAGGCTTGGGAGCGTGAGGGGCCTCTCGGTCCTTGCGAAGTTCTCGGTCAGCAACGGTATGATCGGGCTGGGAGCCGGGTTCATAATCCCGCTGATACCGACCTGGTTATACCTCAAGTTCGGCGTCCCGGACGCGTACAGCGGCCCGCTGCTCGCGCTTTCGAGCATCACGATCGCCCTCGCCGCCCTCGTCAGCTCGAAGTTGTCAGCGAAGTACGGCCCCGTGAGGGCGATCGTGGCAGCTCAGGGCCTTTCGACCGTCTTCATGCTGAGCCTCGCTTTCATCCCGAACGCCGCGGTCGCCGCCGGGATCTACATCGTCAGGGCCATGCTCATGAATATGTCTTCCCCGATTCTTGACTCGTACCTCATGAGCATCGTCCCCAAAGACCAGAGGGGTCTTGCCAGCTCGATAAACTCCCTGGTCTGGAGGTTGCCGAACAGCGCAAGCACGATCGTGGGGGGACTGCTGCTCGGGTTGGGGAGGTACGACCTTCCCTTCTACATAGCCACAGCATTCTATGTCGCGGCGATATCCTTGTTCTACGTCAACTTCAGAAACGTGACGCCAACGAATTAGCCGCTCACCCTTTTTCGGGTCATCCTACTTAGCGTTGTTGCGGCTTCGGCTTCTGCAGCAGAGACGGTTGCAATCCCGCGCCGACGCGCGAAGTATAATAGACGATGCCGGCTCCCTTTGGCATGACTTTGCTGCTCAAGTTCGGAATTATCGAGCAGACCGTCTTCTTCGAGGCCGCCCCCGAAGACGTCTACGACGCGCTCCTCGACCCCAGAAAACACAGCGCGTTCACCGGCTCGCCCGCCACCACGAGCGCTAGGAAGGGCGCGACCTTCACGGCATGGGACGGCTACATCACCGGGAAGAACCTAGAGCTCGTGAAGGGAGAGAAGATCGTCCAGGAGTGGAAGACCACCGAGTGGCCCGACGGCTACCCCTTCTCGAGGCTGGAGTTCACGTTGACCGCCAAGAAAGGGGGGACGGAGCTCAGGATGGTGCACTCGAAGGTCCCTGCGGAGCAGGTCGCCGACTACACCAGCGGCTGGAAGAGCTCATACTGGGATCCTCTCAACGAGTATCTCGCCAAGAAGATGAAGGCCGTAGGTCCGGCCAAGAAAAAAGCAGCCAAGAAAAGATAGGGCTATGCCAACGCCTCGGGCGATACGCGCAGCCCTATGGGCAGGACGGTAATAGTGCTCGAATATGTCCAAGTCGTCAAGACTATCGATGTGGCGTCCACGGGACTAAACGCGCCCTCGGTCACCAGCTCAAGCCACTGCGTCCCCTGGCTCGGCGGCTTCTGTCCGACCACGGTGGCGTTGACGAGATATCCGGCCCCTGGAGCCGCGACGCGAACCTTGAGGAGGACCGGGTCGCTCACATTCGCAATGGACGTCGGCGACCGGAGCTCGGCGAACATGCTGAACTGGGCCCTCCCCGCCACGGGAACGACGCCGGACTCCTCGCTGTACACCAGTGGGTAGGCCGCCCCGCGGATGGTCACTACGACCCTCGTGTCGTTCCCGACGGAGACTTGAACGGGGATCTTGATGCTCAAGGTCTCGACCGCAAGGTTCACCAAATAGTGCCTGGGCGGCAGCACCTGGAAGACACCCCCTGTCCTGTTCGTGACCAGGACCTTGGTGAACGGGCTGCTCGAATTGTCAGCTTGAGTGACGGTTACCGCCTCCCCTCCTAGGGCCAAGAGGCGATTCGTCAGGTTCGAGAGCCTGTCTCTCTCATCCTGGTTCGTGTAAAGCTGCACTGTCAGGGTGCCGGTAGGCCCTTCGGTGGGGCTAGGGCTGCCGCTCTGGAGCGTCAGCGTCGGGCTCGCAAGCGTTGCGGAGTTGAGGATGAGGACCATCATCACCGAGGTGGCTATCAGGCCCAAGATGGCCACGGTGCTGACCAGCTTGGACGTCTTGGCCGCGCGCAAGTCGCCTCTCTTCTCCTGGCAAAAAGGCGCCAGCGGCGACTAAAAACATTTCAGCCGTCGGCTTTGCAAGTTCTTAAGGCACCAATTCAAACCGGACGACGTTATCATGGTCAGCAACCAGGTAATCTTGGGAGCCCTCCTGGCCCTGAACATCGTGCTCTACATCCCGCTGGTCCTCGGCGCCCTGCGGCGGAGGAGGCGCAAGGTCGACGCCTCGAACCTCGCCGACGCCTTCAACGGCCTCGAGCTGGCCCTAAAGGAGGCTGCCCCCGACCTTCCCGCCGGCTTCACATGGGAGGAGGCGATCGCGCGCCTCAGGTCTTCCGGCGTGCGGACAGAGGGGATTGAGGGCGCGCTGAAGAGCTACGAGGAGTACCGATACGGCGGGCTGCCCCTTCCGGACCTGGATTTCCGCGAGATCGTGAGGGTCGCGAACATGCTAGGAGGGGTGACACCAGGACGTGCAAGCCTTGGCCGCTGAGACTCGGGACAAGGTCGTGAGGGAGGTCGGGAAGCTCGTCGTCGGAAGGGAGAGGGAGGTGGACCTCCTCCTCGTGTGCCTCCTGGCGAGAGGTCACGTCCTCCTGGAGGGCGTCCCCGGTGTCTCGAAGACGCTCATCGCGAACGCATTCTCGAAGTGCCTCGGCCTGCAGTTCAAGAGGGTCCAGTTTACCCCCGACATCCTTCCGCTTGACATCATCGGCGGCTTCATCTTCAACCTGAAGGACAGGGAGTTCGAGTTCAGGCGGGGCCCCGTCTTCACCAACATCCTCCTCGCCGACGAGATAAACCGCGCCCCCCCGAAGGTCCAGAGCGCGCTGCTGGAGTCCATGCAGGAGCTCCAGGTCACTGTGGAGGGGCACACCGAGAAGCTCCCGTTCCCGTTCATGGTCATCGCGACGCAGAACCCGTTGGAGTTCGAAGGGGTCTACCCCCTCCCCGAGGGGCAGCTCGACCGGTTCATGGTAAAGGTCAGCTTCAAGTATCCGAGCCAGGAGGTGGAAGTCAGCATCCTGAAGCGGAACCTCTCGAGCATTGACCTCAATGACGTGAAGACCGTCCTCGCAGTTGGCGAGTTGGAAGCGCTCGTCAAGGAGGTGGACAACGTCAGGGTCTCCGACGAGGTGCTCTTGTACCTCGCCC
>JBGPFY010000042.1:0-6968 GCA_041483615.1 Nitrososphaeria archaeon
CGCCGCGATCTACTCACCGACGTTCACGCTCACTGTCAGCTCGCCGCTGGTCCTAGCATCCATCGGGACGCCGGTCCCGACCTCGGAGCTAGACCCCGGGAAGACGACCACCTTTGTGGCGCATCTTACCAGCAGCCCTACGGCGAACGCAGGGATATACAGCGGAACGCTGACCGTGGCCTTCACCGACTCGAACGGGGCAGCGCACTCCCAAGGCTTCCCAGTCGGTTTCACACTCCAGGGGACGGTGATACTCATCCTCCAGAACACCGCTATCACGCAGACGACGACCGGCTTTACCGTGACCGGTTCCATCCTCAACGAGGGGAGCGTGCCCGCCTATTACGCCTCGATCACAGGGCTGCTGGGCGTCAACACAGCGACCCCTATCTACTTGGGAGAGATCGACCCCAACACGCCGCTACCGTTTAGCGTTACGATACCTTTCGCTGCCCCTGCCACCCTGAACACGACCACCACGACAAGCACCGCCACGACGACCAGCACGACCAATTCGGCTGGCGCCGGAGGCGTCACGTCTACGAGCGTCAGCCGGACCGGCACGGCGAGCAGGTCGTTCAGCCTGGGAGGGGGCCCCCCTGGCGGCATCAACGTGACCCGCCTAGGGGCCGTCTCCGCGGGCTCGGCGAACATCGCAATCACCCTGACGTTCAAGGACAGCTTCAGCAAGGACCAATTGCAGGCGTTCGACCTCCCCACCACCGTTAAGACCGCGAGCCAACTCTCTGTCGGCCAGACCACCGCCATCCAGACAACATCCTCCAACGGTGCTGAGTTGAGGATCATTGCTTACGCAGTGGTCGCCGCCGTTGCCGCCTCTCTCGTCGTAGGGGGGTGTTCATGCTGCGACGATATCGGGCGAGGAAGCTCGCGAGCCTACCTCCCGAGCAAAGAGGAGAGCAGTCGGTGATTTGAGTGGCGCTGCGCGTTGCAGGGGATCGAGGTAGATGCGCCCCGTCGGCCTAGTGAAATACGCGATGCGAGCGCTCACTGAGCGCAAGCTGCGCGCGGTCCTGACGATACTCGGGATAGTGATAGGGCCAGCGACCATCGTCTCGCTAGTGAGCGCGACCCAGGGCTACAGCAACGCGAGCGCGGCGCAGTTCTCGACCCTCGGGGCAACCACGCTCTTCGTCTCGCCCGTCGGGAGGGGGACGACCCTCACCTCCGCCGACGCCTCGGCGATGCAGAACTTGACGGGCGTGACCACCGCGCTCCCGTACCAGCAGATAAACGGCCAGATAAGCGACGGGAGCTTCACCATAGGCGCGCAGGTCCTTGCGGTCGACTTTTCGCGGCTCGGGAACGCCTTCCCCACCCTGACCCTCTCTCAGGGGGACGTTCCTCCAGCCTCCGATACGGTGGGCGCTGCGATAGGCAATTCCATCGCGTTCCCGAAGGTGCAAGGGGCGGGCAACTTCACGGTCAACCAGGTGCTGACGGTCTCGGGGCTTGGGAGGGCCTCCGGGTTCGTCATTGGCGCCGGGTTTGGGGCGGGCTCGGGTTCCACCTCGGCGGCGACGAAGCACTCGTTCGTCGTTACCGGGATATTCAACCCCTTCGGGCAGGGCTTCACCATAAACCCGGACAGCACGATATTCATCCCTCTCTCCGCGGGGGAGCAGATACTCCACAGCTCGACGTATACTGGCATAATGGTGGTCGCGTCCACCCCTGACACAGTCGCCCAAGTGACAAGCGAGCTGACGGCCGTCTACGGCCAGAGCGTGAGGATCACATCGGTCAGCTCCCTCCTCTCCTCGATTCAGTCAGTGACCGCAGGGGCTACGACCCTTCTCGAGGCGGTCGGCGGGACATCCGTGCTGGTGGCTTTCATCGGGATAATGACGACCATGCTCACCTCGGTCCTCGAGAGGACCAAGGAGATAGGCGTCTTGAAGGCCCTCGGCTCGAGCAGCAGGGGGATAATGATGGTCTTCATCACCGAGGCGTTGGTCACGGGCCTCATCGGCGGGTTCATAGGGGCGGGGTCGGGCTTCATGCTCTCCTTCCTGGTGATTGGGGCTCTCAGCGGGACGCTGAGGGTCCCCGGTTTCGGAGGGGGGGCGGCCGTGCCCACGGTGGCTACGGCTAACGCGGCCCGCGGGGCCGGCGGTGGTGGTGCGTCCTTCATCCCAGCAGGAGGGGCTGCGTCGACGGGGGCGTCGGGCCTGACGATTACGCCGGCGATAACACCAGAGATTCTGATATTCGCGATACTTCTTGCGGTGGCCGTGGGCATGTTCGGCGGGCTGATCCCGGCGTGGAGAGCTTCGAGGATGAACCCCGTGGAGGCGCTGAGAAGGTCGTAGTCGCCCTCTAGCTCAGGCCGCCCTTATCCGCCAGGGGGTCCCGACGGACTCGCGCCTCCGCCGAGCCTTGGCACGGGTTCGAGAACCCTGCCCTCGCCCACGATTTTCCTGGTCCTGCCCTTGAGATACCGGTAGAGAAGATTGACGTCGAGAAGGATGACCCCCGCGAACAACGCGTCGCCTATGAGGGGGCTGATCCCAAATAGCGCAGGAAGCGTCGCGGAGAGGCCGTAACCGACTATCCCGGCGTCGAAGCTCATGCAGACCCTCCTGAATGTCTCCACGGCGACCCTGCTGACGATGAACATGCCGATCGGAATCCCGAGGAGGACTGGAGGAGAGATGACAGTGAAGAGGGCTAGGCTCTGCGCTGTGAAGAGCCCGAGGAAGTAGTAGGAGATGCTCGTCAGATACGATTCGGCTATCCTTATCTGGGCAATCGCGGCCTTGAACTCCCGCTGCTTGAGCCCCTGGTTGTTCCAGAACAAGGCTATTGGGGGGCCTGAGATCGTCGTTATCGAATAGAGCAGCCCGACCCCCAGCCCGAGAGGCACGCCCGCCCTCGCCTCGCCCTTGAGTGGCCTCCTGAACCCTGCCGCCTGGAGCAGGATGAGGGGCAGGATCACGGCATAGACAGTGAAACGAATCCAGATGGGCGCCACGATGTTCAAGATGAGGCTCCCGGCGATCACGCCCGGGACGAGGGCGATTATGACCGGGAGCGTCCGCCTGTAGGTCGCGGCGACGTTCTTCCTTCCCGAGACGGCGAGCATGAACGTGTTGAGGACGGCTTCGAGCAGGACGTAGGCCGGATTGATCACCTTGTTCACGAACACGAGGATCGCGAGCGGCGTCGAGATAGACGAGTATCCGTACCCAAGGCCCCCGTTGACTATCGACGCCACCAGAGACAAAACGGCGAAGAAGACTATGACGCCGAGCGAGAGGTCGAACGCGACCATGGATTCGAGTTCCCCTAATTATATGTAATTAAGCTTTAATTATATATAATTACCGAGACGCCCTGCTCCTCGGCGGCTCGACCCGAACGCATAATTATAGGTAATTAGGCCGGGCTCCCGACACGCTGTGACAAAGTACACGTCTGTCTCGATTCCCCTGACGCTTCACAAGAGGCTCGAGAAGCTGATCGCGAAGAAGACCGGCTTCAAGTCGGTATCTGACTACGTCACCTACGTCCTCCGCGAGGTGGTGGCGATGCACGAGCTCAAGGACGTACCTGAGCCGTTCACGAGCACGGACCTGAACGAGATCAAGGCGAGGCTCCAGGCCCTCGGATATCTCTAGGTGGATGCCTATGGCGAACGCGCCCCACGGAGGGAAGCTAGTCCAGATCAGGCAGGCGTCGAGAGACTCCAAAGAATTCGATGGCTTCGGGCCAGATCAGAAGCTGAAGGTCTCGAGGGAGGTCGCCGTGACCGTGGCGAACATCGCGAACGGCGTGTTCAGCCCCGCCGAGGGCTTCATGGGCGAGAACGATTACGTGAACATCATAGAGCAGGACAGGCTCGAGAACGACGTCCCGTGGACGATACCCCTGCTCCTGACGACGTCCAAAGCCAAGCCGGCGTCGGGAAACATCCTGCTCGTAGACGAAGCCGGCGTTCCTGTGGGAATCATGAAGTCCGAGGGTACCTTCGCAATCTCCAAGCGCGAGTACGCCAGCAGGATCTACGGCACCGAGGACGAGGCGCACCCCGGGGTGGCGAAGGTCTACGCGTCTCCGGAGACCGCGCTCGCCGGGAGGCTGGAGGTCGCGGCCAAGCCCGACTACGGCCAGTACGCAGACATCTCCCTAACGCCGAAGGAGACGAGAGTGCTTTTCTCCGAGAAGGGATGGAATACCATCGTGGCATTCCAGACCCGCAACGCGCCGCACATCAACCATGAGTATCTCCAGAAGACCGCGCTCTCCCTCGTCGACGGGCTCTTCATCAACCCGGTCCTCGGCAAGAAGAAGCCCGGGGACTTCAAGGACGAGGTGATCTTCTCCTCCTACCAGGCGCTGACTTCCGGGTACTACCCCCGGAACAGCGTCGTGCTCAGCGCACTGCATTATGAGATGCAGTACGCCGGACCGAAGGAGGCGATAATGCACGCGATAATGCGGAAGAACTTCGGGTGCACGCACATCATCATAGGACGAGACCACGCGGGCGTCGGCAACTACTACGGCCCGTACGCGGCACAGGAGATCTTCAGGGAGTTCCCCGACCTTGGGATAGCGCCGATGTTCTTCAAGGAGTTCTACTACTGCAAGCGGTGCGCCGGAATCGCGAGCGAGAAGACATGCCCTCACGGTGAGGAGGACAAGCTCGCCTTCAGCGGCACCAAGCTAAGGAAGATGTTCTCCGACGGCGAGACGCCTCCCAAGGAGTTCATGAGGCCCGAGGTGGCGCAGGCCATAGCAAAGTCCAAGCACCCCTTCGTGGACTGAGCCGGCGCGAGGGACGGAGGAACCCCCGCCGTCCCGCTAATATTCCATGACCAAGCGTTAAATATTGTAACAGGCGGGCCGAAACTGAAACTTGCCATCGAAGACCTGCGGGATTCCTTCCAATTGACGGGTTTTCGCAAGAAGAACGGATTATCATGCCGGAGAAAGTCGCGGTCATAGGCCTCGATTCGGTCCCGCCCGAGCTGCTCTTCGACAAGCTCCTCGACAAGCTCCCCACGTTTCGGAGGCTGTACGAGGAGGGGCTCCACGGCAGGCTCAGGACCTGCGACCCGCCGATCACCGTCCCCGCCTGGATGGTGATGATGACGGGAAAGAACCCCGGCCAGCTGGGCATCTACGGCTTCAAGCACCGGAAGGGCTACTCGTACAAAGATGGCTACATAGTGACCTCGGCGAGCGTCCGCGAGAGGACCGTCTGGGAGGTCCTCTCCGAAAAGGGGAGGAGGTCGATCGTCATCGGCGTCCCGCCCGGCTATCCGGTCAAGCACGTGACGAACGCGAGCACCGTTTCATGCTTCCTCACCCCCACGGCCGACCGCCCCTTCACGAACCCGGAGGAGATGAGGGACGAGGTGATAAAGGCGGCAGGCGGGAAGTACATCTTCGACGTGACGTTCCGCACGGAGAACAGGGCGGACGTGAAGAAGGAGCTCTTCGAGATGACTGAGAAAAGGTTCGACGTGGCGGAGCACTTCGCCAAGACCAAGCCGTGGGACTTTTTCATGCTGCATGAGATCGGTTTCGACAGGCTTCACCACGCCTTCTGGAAGTTCTTCGACCCCAAGCACCCAAAGTACGCGAAGGGAAACGAGTACGAAGGCATCGACCTGGAATACTACTCGATGGTCGACAAGCGGATCGGGAGACTCATCCCCCTCTTCGGTGAGGGATGCACGACCTTCGTCGTCTCCGACCACGGCTCGAAGGCCATGAAGGGCGGGTTCTGCGTAAACCAGTGGCTTGAGCAGGAGGGGTACCTGACATTCGCGAGAAGGCCCGACAAGCCGACCGAGCTCGAAAAGGCTGAGATAGACTGGGGCAAGACCAAGGCGTGGGGGTGGGGAGGCTACTACGCGAGGATATTCTTCAACGTCAAGGGGAGGGAGTCGCAGGGGGTGGTCGACCCGTCCGAGCTGGAGGTGGAGAAGAGGCGCCTCGCAGAGCGGATTTCCAAGATAAAGGACCACACCGGCCGGACGATGAAAAACTGGACGACCGAGCCCGCCAAGCTCTACGGGACCGCCATCGGGGACAAGCCCGACCTCATGGTTTACTTCGACGACCTCGACTGGAGATCGGCTGGGACGGTCGGCCATAGCTCGCTGTACCTCTTCGAGAACGACACCGGGCCGGACGACTCGGTCCACTCGATGGACGGGGTTTTCATGATGCACAGGCCCGGGCGCGACCTCAAGGCGCGGGAAGTGAAGGGGGCGAGAGTCGAGGAGATGGCGCCGACCCTCCTTACCCTACTCGGCGTCCGCCCGGAGGCGGAGGGGTTCGATGGAAGACTGATAGATGCGGCCCTTGAGGGCGCTGCGCGATGACGGCGAACGCGAAGAGGGAGGGGTTCACGCTCTGGATGACCGGCCTGCCCGGGTCGGGCAAGTCGACGCTCGCAGTCCTGCTCAAGAGGCGGCTGGAGAGCGACTACGGGATGCGGGTGGAGATACTCGACGGCGACGAGGTGAGGAAGGGACTCTCGCGCGACCTAGGCCTGTCGAGGGAGGACAGGGAGGAGCATGCGTGGAGGGTCTCGTTCGTCTCGAAGCTCCTGTCTAGGAACGGGGTCGTCTCGGTCGTAGCGCTAATCTCGCCCTACCGGACCTCCCGAGAGAGCGCGAAGCAGATGATAGGCCCCGAGAGGTTCGTGGAGGTGTACGTGAAAGCGTCCCTGCAGGCGTGCGAGAAGCGAGACCCCAAGGGACTCTACGCGAAGGCGAGGCGCGGGGAGATAACCAACATGACGGGGATACAGGACCCCTACGAGGAGCCGGCGGGCGCGGACATCGTGGTCGAGACCGAGAAGGGGACGCCCGAGGAGAGCGCGGAACGAATGATTCGTGAGCTTCGAAGACTGCAAAAGCTGCAGTGACTCGCGGTACGGTGGCGCGGTAGTCCTTCCTACTTGTTTTCTACTATCCGAGGGAGAGGAA
>JBGPFY010000043.1:0-6799 GCA_041483615.1 Nitrososphaeria archaeon
TTTCCAGCTTGTCCCAAAAGTCGGTCGCCCTGCCGGTTTGCACTTCGTGCAATCGACCAATCATGCCCGGAGAGGCGGCTTCAAAGTTCCACTGCCCAAGCTGCAGCCAGGTCTTCGTCTGGCGCTGCGAAAAATGCCGCAGGTTCTCCAGGAGATACAAGTGCGTCAGCTGTGACTTCGAGGGACCCTAGGGCGGTTGCGAGCTTGGGATCATATCTAGTCCGCGTAAGAGTCATGCCCTCCGGCCCGGAGGTCCCCTCCGGGAAGCTGCTGGAGTCCGTCAAGGGGGTCCTTGGGAAAGAGATGACTTTGAAAGGCAGCAAGGAGGACCCCATAGCGTTCGGCCTCTACGCTCTGATAGTCGACATCATCGCCCCCGAGGAGGAGGGGATGGTCGACAAGGTGGAGGCGGCCGTCGCAAGGGCCCCGCTCGTGACCCAGTCTGAACTTATGGGGGTAAGCAGGATGTCCAGCCGCCTCAAGGTCTGAGATTTCTTCCTCGAAGCTTTTATACCCCAGGCAGCAAGCTCTGTAGCATCTCTGCATACATCAGGCAGTATGGTTGTTGTTAGAAATTTGAGACCTCCCCTTAGGTTCGCGCTCTACGAGCTGATCAAGGAGAAGAAGCACGCCACGGACGACGAACTCCTTGACCTCCTCAGCAGGGGCGCGGGCTACTCGATGAACGAGTTGAACAAGGCATTGCTCGACCTCGAGATCCTGGGCATGATTAGTGTGAGGTGGGTGGCCAAGGAGAAAAGGCGGGTCGAGTTCGTGGAGGCGGCAGCCGCCCCAGTCAGATACGCCGAGTGAGACTAGGTTTTTAGCCGGCGCTCGAATCCGGCAAGAGCGGAAGTCGTGGAGATGGAGATTCGTCAGGTGAAACACCGCACTTGGGCGTAGACTTGGGGGACGTCATCCCCAGGAGGAAGGTCTCTCTGGAGTCGCTCAGCAACAAGAAGATGGCCGTCGACGCTTACAACACCCTCTACCAGTTCCTGGCGATCATCCGCGGAGTGGGCGGAGAGCACCTGAAGGACTCGAAGGGGAGGGTCACCAGCCATCTCAGCGGGCTCTTCTATAGGAACATCAACCTCATGGAGCTGAACATGAAGCTGGTCTACGTCTTCGACGGAGCCCCGCCGGAGTTGAAGGCTGTGGAGATCGACAGACGGAGGAAGCAGCGGGACGAGGCCAGGCGTCAGTACGCCGTCGCCCTCGAGGCCGGCGACATGGCAAGCGCCAGAAAGTACGCCGAGGCCTCGACCTCGCTTCGTCAGGACATGGTCGTCGAGTCAAAGCAGCTCCTTGACGCGATGGGGATACCATGGGTCGATGCCCCATCCGAAGGAGAGGCTCAGGCCGCCGTAATGGCGATTGAGGGCACGGTCGATGCCGTTGCCTCCCAGGACCACGACTCCCTGCTATTCGGCGCCCCCCTGCTCGCGAGGAACATTACCATCTCCGGGAGGAGGCGGCTCCCCAGCAAGAACATCTTCATCGAAGTGGAACCCGAGACGATTAGCCTCCAGGAGACGCTGAGCACATTGGAGATGACGAGGGAGCAGCTGATCGACTTCGGCATCCTCATGGGGACGGACTTCAACCCCGACGGATTCAAAGGCATAGGCCCCGTGAGGGGGATGAAGCTCCTCAAGACTTACCACTCAATAGACAGAATCGAGCCGCTGAAGGAGGAGGTCGCCAAAATCGACTGCGAAGCGATCCGAAACCTCTTCCTCCACCCGCCCGCGAGGAAGGGCGTGGCCCCTTCGTGGGGCGATTTCAAGCCCGACGCATTGAGGGCGTTCCTGGTCGACGAGCATTCTTTCTCCGCCGAGCGGGTCGACTCGGCGGTCAAGAGGGTGTCGGGCCTCGAGAGCTCAAAGTCCGAGACCCTCGAGAAGTGGTTCGGGTAGCCTACCGCTCAGGCCTGCGTCATTCCTATGAACTCCGCGAGCGTCCTCGCCCGCAGCGCCGGGTTCTTTCGGGACTCCTCCCCCAAGGTCCTGAAGGGGACCTCGCCATAATCATGGCCTGGGTAGAGCACCGTGCCTTCAGGCAGCCTCATTATTATCGCGTGAAGGCTCGAGAACATCTTCGCGGGAGAGCCTCCAGGCAGGTCGGTTCGCCCCCAGGCGTCGACGAAGAGCGTGTCGCCTGTGAAGAGGTGCTCTCCGTCATGGTAACAGACGCTGTCCTCGGTGTGCCCTGGCGTGTGAATCACCTTCACAGCGCCCTTCCCAAGCTTGAGCACGTCTCCGTCGCCGACCGGCACCTTCGGCTCGACTTCGGAGCCCTCGAAGGCAACCGTGGCGGCCCCCAACGCCATCGCGAGCCTGTCCATCGTCTTGACGTGGTCGAAGTGCCCGTGCGTCGCGCACACGTATTTCACCCGCATCCCCTCGCTCAAGGCGAGCTTCACTATGGGGTCGGTCTCCCAGCCTGAGTCTATGGCCAGCGCCTCCCGGCTTTCCTCGTCCTCCACCAGGTACGCAAAATTCTGCATCGGCCCGACCGGAATCTGGAATACCTTCACCGGGTCTCTCATCCCCTCATCTCGACTTCCTGATGCCAATGGGCGCTACCACGACCTCTCCCGTAAATTCCTCGCGCCCCCTTAGGCCGATCTTCGGGAGATGGAGCGCCACCGTGACATCTGCCCTCACTGCCGGGGTGCTCGCCGAACCCGTCGCAGGGTCTATGCCGGAGGGCAGATCTACCGCGACCTTGGCTCCCTTTGCGCCGTTTATCATCGCGATGGCCGTCGCAGAGGGCTCGTTCACGACGCCTCCCCTCACACCGGTCCCGAACAAAGCTGCGACTATCACGTCGGCATCCGCGACGATGCTCGAGCCCTCCAACAGGGTCGCCACGTCCTCGGCCACGTGAAGCTCCGCGCTCGTCCCCATCAGGGCGTGCCAGTTTTCTCGGGCCTCATCGGTCCTTATCCGCTCGGGGGCGGTAAGAAGGATCACCTTTACTCCGCACCGGGCAGAAAGGTACCTCGCCGCGACCAGCCCGTCCCCTCCGTTGTTCCCCCCTCCGCAGACGACACAGACGCGCTCCACCGGGCCGTACCTGGACAAGATGAACTCGGCCACCGCCCTTCCCGCGTTCTCCATGAGCTCCTTCACACCCAGCCCGTACTCTGAGGCTCTTCTCTCAAGTTCGCTCATCTCGGCTGGAGTGATGTAGTCCAATGGGACTCCGTCGTCGACCTCTCCCTCCGGCGAATCAGCTTTATCAACCATCGCGCGTCCTGCTCGTTGAAACATACCATGAGCCGTAGAGGTGGTGGAAGACACGTCTCCGTGTCTCAGATGACGACCGTCAGGCTGATGATGCCGACCGATGGGAACATCCTTGGGAACGTCTTCGGAGGGGCTATCATGAGGTACATGGACGAGGTCGCGGGGATCGTCGCTTTCCACCACGCGAGGAAGATGGTGGTCACCGCCTCAATCGACAGGATGGACTTCTACGCCCCAGTATACGTCGGGAACCTGCTGATTCTGAAGGCAGCGGTCAACTATGTGGGAAGGACCTCCATGGAGGTCGGAGTGCGGATCGAGGCCGAGGACCCCCTGACCGGGACGACCGCTCACACCGGTTCCTGCTACCTGACGTTCGTCGCGCTCGGCGAAAACGGGCGCCCAAGCCCCGTCGAACCCGTTATCCCTTTGACAGCCGATGAGAAGAGGAGGTTCCGTGAGGCGTTGGCAAGGAGGAAGATGAGAGAGGCGACGCTCTCCCGCAGAAAGGAGCGAGTTTGATTAACAGTTCAAACAATATAGAGTTCCTATGAATTAACGCTGCCGGCGGAACCAAACTAGAATGAGCTTCTCCGACGTCCTCCAACTGGCAAAGATAGGAAAGAGAGATGCGGCCTCGATACTTTTGAAAGAGGAGTTCGGCAAGCTGCAGTCGCCGGAGCAGCGGGTCAACCTTTGCAAATGGATAGCCGTTTGTTTCGAGGGCCTGGAGGAGTACGGCAGCGCAGCAGAGTGGTATGAGATGACCGGTCTCCTCTCCCTCGGGGAAACCAGCAGCGACGTCGCCAACGCGATTCGCGCCCTGCCGGAGTATGAGAAGGCCCGCGCGTACTACACCATGTGCGAGGACGAGGAGAAAGTGGAAATCTGCTCGTCGGTCATAGAGCAGCTCAACAAGTGCTTCGTGGCCTCGTGACCTGGCCGAGGCTAACCTGGCTTTTCCTGGTCGAGCGCCTTGCGCCTGTTGACCGTCTTCGTGAAGCACGAGACGCATATGGACTCCTCCTTCGCGCCGATTTTGAACGGCCTTGAACCTGCCTTCATCTCAGAGTCGCAGAGGTAGCACTTTGGCTCCAAGGCCCCTTATCTCACTTCCGCGCGCGCAGGCGCCTCTTCTCCAAGTGGCCTCGCCTCTTGAAATGCCAAATCTCTGCGTCCGCGTTGAACGCCTCTGCCCATTTAACCAATTCTTTGGCCTCCTCCGCCTTCATCCTCGCCTTCCCGCTCTTCACTTGGACTAACAGCGTGACGCCCTGCTTGGCCGCGAAGATATCGACGGGGCTGTGCGAAGCCGCGCTCCTCGCGACCACCCATCCTTCGGTCCTCAGGAGCTCCATCGCCCTGTACTCCTTTGATCTCCCTCTCTCGTACTGAGTGACCAAACGTCGGCTCCGCCGATTTGTTGGTTATAGGGACATCGCTTCACGACGGAGGCGCAACCTTATGTCACCCTCGTCCGCGACGAGCGGAGACAAACGAATGGAGCTTGGAGTCGAAGAGTCGCTGAAGGGCGTCGAAGGAAACCTGCAGGAGGTCCTCGGAAGGAGGGAGAGGATTCTCAAGACCTCCAGGGACTGCATCTCCTTCTGCTCCAAGGCGATCGTCCATCTCCACACCGGGAAGACGGGCGAAGCCCAGCGTGAGATAAAGGAAGCTGAGAGGATTCTGAAGAGCTTGAAGAAGGAGGCCGGCACGGGGAACCTGTCAAGATACCTGGCGTCTCCTGAAGCAGAGTTCGTCGAGGCCTCGTGCGTGGAGGCCATAGTGCTCGGCAGGCCGATCCCGCGAGCGAAAGAGCTCGGGGTCTCCGGAGAGGGCTACCTCATGGGGTTGTTGGACACCGTAGGGGAAGTCAAGAGGCTCCTGCTTGACGCGGTAATGAGGTCGGAGATAGACAAGGCGAGGAAGCACTTTGAGCTGATGGAAGGCCTGTACTCGGCGCTCTCGCCCTTCGCCGTCTTCGACAACGTCGCGAACGGGCTGAGGAGGAAGATTGACGTTGCGCGCATGCTTACAGAGGACGTCCGCGGCATAATGGCGGAGGAGGCGAGGCGTTCGAAGCTCGTCTCCTCGATGCATGACCTCGAGACCTCGCTCCAGCGTCGAAGTGCCGGACGGGGCCAAAAGCTTCGGAAAAGCAAGGCCACGCCGTGATAGGCGAAAAAGATCGGGGGGTCATGCGCTGAGGTCGTCGTCGTCTCCTAGCGGAGACACCTTCCTGTAGAACGGGTCGTCTTTTGGAGGCGCGAGGTTTCGGATGAGGCCTGCGGCGACGAGCTTCTTGCAGGCGTCCTCGACATCGTCCGGATCGAGGTCGAGCCTGTAGCGCTCCTCGACCTCGTCCTCGATCGTAAGCAACCCCTTCTCCTGCATGTCTCCGAGGGCTCCCAATATCCTTCCCTCGAGCGTGTCGCCGCTCGGCGCGGTTGGTAGAGGAACGACCCTCTGCTGCTTCGTCTTCAGCCTCTCGACGACCCTTGCCCAGTCGTTGAGGTTCTTACGCCTCGAAC
Organism: Nitrososphaeria archaeon; assembly: GCA_041483615.1. Classification (GTDB taxonomy): domain Archaea; phylum Thermoproteota; class Nitrososphaeria; order Nitrososphaerales; family Gagatemarchaeaceae; genus Gagatemarchaeum. The sequence goes on from JBGPFY010000043.1 coordinate 5,786, forward strand.
CGCCCGTCAACTGTTGGACAAACTCGGCGACCCGCGTGGCTCCGTCCTGGTCGGTCCAACTCACCTCGAGCTTCGGAGCGATGGCCACTCCCTTGTGTCCCGCCACTTTGACAATCCTTGAAATCGGGATCTCGAGGCTGGCGGAGTCCATGGGCATCGAGTCCAGGCTCTCGACGTCGGTGTAGAAGAGGCGCTTCTGGCTGAACGCCCCTATTCTTAGGTCGACCTCCTTCTCTTTACCGTGGACGTAGAGAAGCCGCCGATCGGTGAGGACTAAGGTCCCTTCGGTCTCCCCGCCAAGCCCGAACGCGGCCTCAACTCCCTTGCGGGTCCCCGGCCCCCGCCTGATGACGGCCTCCTCCTGAGCCAGCATGACCTCCGAACCCGAGTCGTCCTTCCCCAAAATAGCGCGACCTGAGGGCCGGAGCGGAGCCTTGCTATTAAAGGAGATACAGGCCGAAGCGGTTCTGTTAGGTCAAAGATGCATGAGCGCAGAAGACAGAAAACAAAAGACACTGTCAAGTTACCTGATTTCTTAAAAGAAGACTTAAGGGAGAGAAAAGACCTAACTCTTCAATAAGAGGGTTTTGAAATGAAAGGTATGGTTGTTTTTGACACCTCCTACGGAAACACGAAGACAATCGCGCAAGCCATCTCAGAGACACTGAGGGAATCCGGAATAGACGTTGACGCCTTCCACGTGAAGGACGTAAAGAAGATAAGCGCAAAAGAACACAATTTTCTGGTTCTCGGTTCGCCAACCCGATTTGGCACAATGAGCTTTGCAATCAGAGGTTTTCTAGGCAAAGTGAAGAGTGAGGAATGGGCAAACAAGCCTTTCGCAGCCTTTGACACCGAGAATCCTGAGAACATTGAGAAGAAAGAAGGAAGTGCCGCCGAAAAAATTGCTGCAAATCTCAGAGACAAGAAGATGAACCAACTGCTGCCGGTTCTGAAAGCCGTTGTGTTTGACATGAAGGGTCCGCTCAAAGAAGGCGAAATCGAGCGGGCAAA
>JBGPFY010000044.1:0-6779 GCA_041483615.1 Nitrososphaeria archaeon
GGGTGACGCTGCGGCCTGCGCCTACGTTAGCCTCATGCTCGAGAACCTCTCCCTGAGCTCCCTGTTCTCGACCTTGACCCTCTCCACGTCGTCCTTGACGTCGCTCAAAGCCTTCTCGACCGAGGAGGCCTCCGAGAGGCGGAGCGCCACCTCCATCGCCCTCCTCCTCACTCGGGGGTCGATGTCCTTGCCCGCCGCCTCCCGGACGGCATTGAGCATCCTCCTGTCGAGAAGCTCTGAGATCGACTCCAGGACCTGCGCGCGTACGGAGTATTCCTTGTCCTCGAGCAAGAGTTCCTTCAGGAGCGCGACGTCTTCGTCTTCCAACCACCCGAGCCTGGAGAATGCCTTCAGGGCCCCCACCCGCGCCCGCGTCGGCTGCCCGTAGGGGAGGTGCTCCCTGAGGAACCTTCGCGTCCTCGGGTCTTTGACGTAGCCGAGCGCCTCGAGGCACGCCTCGCTCATCGCGTGCTCGGGCGAGGGCGTCCCGACGGCCGCGGTGACCACCTGGAAGGCGTCATGCAGCCCAGCTTTCGCGTAGGAGAGCGCGGCCTGGCACTGCACGTAGGGGCTCTCGTCGCCCCGGAGAGCCGCCAGCAGCGGCTCCGCGACCGCGACGTCCTTGAACTCGCCGAGCGCCGCCACGACGGCGCGCCTGACGCGCCTATGCCTGGTGCCTGACAGGCTCATGAGCGCCTCCAGAGCCCTCTTGCCGCCGATCTTCCCCAGCGACTTCGCGGTCTCAGACCTCACGGAATAGTGGTCGCCCTCGTTGCCGGCCGCCTTCCGGAGGGCCTCGACGACCTCGGAGTCGTTCTTGAAGGACGAGAGGCCCTCCGCGGCCCTCCTCCTGCTCGAGGCGTCGCGGCTCCCGCGGAGCTGGTTGAGGAGCATGGACAACGGCTTCTCGAACTTGATCCTCTTGAGAAGCCACTCCTCCGGGTCGAACTCCACGATGCTGGGCCTACCCGGGAGCTCGAAGTGGTACCTCTCCTCCTGGGCGTGGAGATGGACGCGCTTGGCGAGCCTGGTCGTCCCGCCCCCCGTGCCCGTGTAGAAGACTATCTCGCATGGGAGCGAGAAGACGGGCGTGAGCTCGTCGAGCTGCTGGGTCTGTTTCACGCCCACATCGGCTGTGCGAGTCCCTTTGTCCCACGAGAAGCTCACCTCGAACTCGGGATGCCCCGCCTTGTGGAAGGCCTGGTCGAAGTAGCCCTCCAACGAGAGCCCGCTCAACTCCTCGAGGACGTTCATGTAGTCGTGGGTGTCCGCGTTCGCGCGGGCGTATCTCCTGAGGAACTCGCTGGTCGTCTTGAAGAACAACTCGTCGCCGAGGATGTATCTCAGCTGGTGGATCATCCAGGCCGCCTTCTCGTAGGCGTAAGCGTCGAATAGGTCGTCCGCATACAGGTAAACGTCGTCGACTATGGCCCTCCTGTACATCGTGTCGTCCTCCTCAAAGTACGTCTCCGCCTTTGCGACCATGTCCACCCTGAACTCGTCGACCCCTTCTCTCCTTTCGCTGTAGAGCGCCTGGAAGTACGTGGCGAACCCCTCGTTGAGCCAGAGGTGCGACCAGTGCTTCGCGGTCACCAGGTCGCCGAACCACATGTGCGCGAGCTCGTGCGCAACCAGCTCGATGTGGTTCCTGTCCGGCCTTGAGTACCTGGCGGCATAGTCCTCCTCCGACCTCTCGTCCGGGAACCTCGTATCGGTGAGGGTCGTGGCGCTGACGTTCTCCATTCCGCCGACCAGGAAGTCGTGGACCGTGACCTGCGAGTACTTCTCGAAGGGGTACTTCACCCGCGTGAGCGACTCGAAGGTCTTGAGCATCTCCGGGGTCTGCCCGAAGAGCCTGGGCGCGTCGGCGCGCTTGGACTCCGGGAAGTAGTATTGGAGCGGGACTCCCTCTGCCTGCTCCTCGATTACCCCGAACCTGCCCACGGCGAACGAGTTGAGGTACGCCGAATGGGGGACGTCCTCCTTCCAGTGGAAGGTGACCCATCCCTCCTCTCCCTTCGCCTTCGCCTTCGAGACCAGCCGGCCGTTTGAGATGACCAGGTTGCCTTCTGGGACGGTCACGAGCACCTCGGATGTGGCCTTGTCGTTCGGGTGGTCGTGGCAGGGATACCAGAACCTCGAGAACTCCGGCTCCCCCTGGGTCCACGCCTGGACGGGCCTGCCGGGGAGCTTCTCGTCGGGGGAGATGAAGTAGACGCCCTGCCTCGGCTCCGCGGAGTATTCGACCTGCAGCTCGTGCGGGCCTGGAGGGAGATTCTCAGGGAGCGAGACCACTATCTCCTTGCCGTTGTACTCGAACTGGGGGTGCGCCCCGTCAAGTGCGACGCCGCCGATTCGCATCTCGCAGGCGTCAAGGCGAATCTCCCTGGCTGCCTCTCGAATCAGGGCGAACCTAATGGCGCAGGAGCCGGCTATCTGCTTCTTCGCGAGGTCCACCTTGAGCTGTATCCTGACGTGTTCGGCGTGAAACCTCTTGTCTGGGGGGAGGTGCCTCGACGACCCGGGGATGTGAAACGACCTTCTCGTGGTTGCCATAGGACTAGGGGGGGCCGTATTTCGGGCTTGAAAAAGGATTTTCAGGGCTGTTTTCACCGGCCTAGAAGCCCGTCCGGCCATCGGCCGGTCTCCCCCTTTATAACCGGCTGGGCCGACCACGGCCCAGGAATGGCCAAGCTCCCCCGAACCTCCCTGGTGGTCCACTACGCGGAGATAGGGACCAAGGGGAACAACCGGGGTTTCTTCGAGAACCAGCTCGAGAAGAACCTGCTGGAGAAGCTCGAGCCCCTGGGGATGTTCGAGGTCGAGCTTGTCGACCAGCGCCTCATCGTCACCAGCGAAGGCGACCCCGCGGCATGGCAGGGCGCCATGGCCGTCCTCAAGGAGGTGTTCGGGGTGGCGTGGCTCTCAAGGGTCGTGGAGTGCCCCCTCGACTACCAAGGAGTCAAGGTTGCCGCGGTCCGGGAGTTGGAAGCCCTGAGGAAGACGTCCAACACGTCGACGTTCAGGGTCACTTCCAAGCGGGCCAACAAGGGCTACGAGCTCTCGTCGCAGCAGATGGCCGTCAAGCTGGGCGAAGACCTGATGAAGGAGACGGGCCTTGGAGTCGACCTCTCGAGCCCGCAGGCCACTCTCTTCGTCGACATACTCTCCGACAGGATACTCCTCCACACGACCAAAGAGAAGGGTCCTGGCGGCCTCCCCGTCGGCGTGACAGGCAAGGTCGTCCACCTACTCTCCGGAGGGATAGACTCGCCTGTCGCGGCGTGGCTGATGATGAAGCGGGGGTGCGACCTTACCTATGTCCATTTCTTCGTCGCCCCCAGCGCCGAGGACATCCTTGAGACCAAGATGGCCAGCATGCTAAGGACCCTCTCTAGGTTCGGGACAGGCGGTGGCCGCCTCATCCTCGTCCCCTTCACTGACTACCAGGTGTCGACCGGCGACCTGCGCCCCGACTACGAGCCGGTGGTCTTCCGGCACTTCATGAGGATCGTCGCGGAGAAGGTCGCCTTGCGCGTCGGCGCCGCCGCCATCTCGACGGGCGACAACCTCGGCCAGGTCGCGTCCCAGACCCTCTACAACCTAGCATGCATCGACGCGGGCGCCTCGATGCCCACGCTCAGGCCCGTGGTCGGCTACGACAAGTCCGAGATAGTGAGGGTGGCTGAGGCCATAGGGACCTACGAGGACTCGATCGCGGACTACAAGGACTGCTGCTCCATAGTGAGCAGGCACCCGAGGACGAGGATGAAGGTCGAGGAGGTCATGGAAGCCTCGCGCCGATACGACTTCCCAGCCCTCGCGGAGAAGGCGCTCTCCCGGGCGGCGGTGATGAAGTTCGACGCGCGCACCAGGCTCGTCAGGGTCGAGCCCATCGAGGCAGCCCCTCGCGTCAAGGGCCGAGGCTGACCGTGCCCCGAAAAATGCTTAAAAGTTTAGGGCCGCGGTCGGGGCGCATTGAGGGCCCCGACTCTCGCGGACCGCGAACTTGCGGGGCGCCTCTGACCGGAGTGGGATGACCCTGAGCCCGAAGGACATCAAGGCAGTCATCCCGGTGGCCGGGCTCGGGACGCGGCTCCTCACTGCGACAAAGGTCCAGCCCAAGGAGATGCTCCCCGTCTTCTCGACCGAGGGGGGCGAACTCTGCATCAAGCCCCTCGTCCAGCTTGTCTTCGAGCAGCTCTTCGACTTTGGAATCAGGGAGTTCTGCTTCGTGGTCGGACGGGGAAAAAGGGCTATCGAGGACCATTTCACCCCTGACGGCGACTATCTGAAGCGTCTCTCGACCCGTGGGACGTCGGCGCCGTCCGCGCCCAGGGCTGCCATGGCCTCGGCGCTGGAGAAGTTCTACCGGCGAATCGAGGAGGCGAGCATAATGTGGGTCAACCAGCCTGTCCCCCTGGGATTCGGGCATGCAGTGCTCCAAGCGAAAGTCTTCGTAGGGAGGGACCCGTTCCTGGTCCACGCCGGAGACTCATACATCTACTGCGACGATTTCGGACACCTCAGGCGACTCCTTTCGTCATTCGAGGACGACGCGGAATGCTCGCTCGCCCTGAGGAGGGTCCCCGACCCGCGACAATACGGCGTCGCGACCGGAAAAAACCGGAACGGGCTCATCGCCATCGACGGGATAGTGGAGAAGCCTGCTAATCCCAAGTCGAACCTCGCGGTCACGCCGGTCTACCTCTTCAGGCCCTCAATCTTCGGCGCCATCGAGGATGCAGGCAGGGGGGTGGGAGGCGAGATGCAGCTGACCGACGGGATTCAGACGCTGCTCAGGAGGGGGAAGAAGGTCGTCGGCGTGGAGCTGAAGCCCGACGAGTCTTGGATAGACATCGGAACTCCTTCGACGTACTGGGAGGCGCTCGGGATCTCCTTCAAGAACTCCTCTCCTTAGCGTCGCCTCCCCGGGTTTCTCGGCCCGACCCGAAGGGATTTTCTACGCAGGCAGCCTCACTCCAGCCGGGAAAGATGAGCGAACAGCCGGCGACGCCTTCTGGTCCGACGTACCCGCTGGGGGAATTCTACAAGGTGCTGGACGGGTTCGACATCCACAAGAGCAACAAGATGTGGGAGGCGGTGGTGGTCGTCGAGGACCAACACGGCAGTCGCCACCTCAGGCTGTACAAGTGGATGATGAGGGGGGACAAGTGGAAGGTCGACCTGGCGCGATTCTCTATCGAGTATTGGGACCTGGACTCTATCACCCGAAGGATAAGGGAGCTCAAGGCGAAATACCAGATCAAATGAAAGATCAAATGAAGCGGACCCGGAGGCTCCGGAACGTGGCCCCAAGGAAGAGCGACCGACATCTGAGGCGCTCCGGTGAGACTGGTGAGTTCTTTGCCGGAGACCCGCTCTATATATTAACCACCGCGCGGAATCGTTGCCGATGGAGAGCCGCCTACAGAAGGCGTTAGGATTCGCCGCGCTCCTGACCTTGATGGCTTTGTCTCCGGTCGCGGTGATGGCCCAAGTGCAGAACCCATTAGCGACCCCGCAGCCCATCTGGGTGACGATAAACGCGAGCGCCCAAGGGAACTATCCAGGCGGAGACGTGCTCTTCACGGTATTCGCGGTCAACTCGGGGCAGCCGCCCAGTGGCAACGAGACGATCGACAGCATGACCCTGACCGCCCCGTTCCAGAGTAACTTCGCTCCGGGGCTTCCCGCCGTGATAATCCCCGGACAGTCCCTCCTTTCTACCATCCATCTTGAGATTCCGAGCGACTTCTCTCAAAAGAGCTTCACCGCGAACCTGGTGGTCAAAGCCAGGCTCTGGAACGGGACCGCCTACCAGGGGGTCACCCTCACGGGGGTCGCGGTCGTGGACGTCTTCGCCCTGCCTTCCCAAGGGACAAGCCAAGGCGCCCAGAACGGCGGAATCTCAATGACGCTGTTCGCGGCCGGAGTCGGGATCCCCGTGATTGTCGCGATAATCCTGCTCGCGCTCTTGGTTCGGGCAAGAGGCAGTAAGCGAACCGGAATGTGATTTCGACCTTAGGCTTCGAGAGACCGCAATCCGCCACTAACGGCCTCAGCATCACCTTGATTTCGCCGACCGCCTAGAATCCAAGCCTCCCAAAGAAGAAAAAAAGACAAGGGGGAAGGCGAGCTACCGCACGCCAACCGCTACCTCACTTGGTCATGCCCTGTATGAATTGGGCAACGTCAGGGGTGCCCCAGCCCGTCGTCAGGTCGTACCCCTTGGCTGCCTGGAACCCATCCACACCGAACTGACCCGCCGTGTCGCTGTTGTCTCCCGTGGTTATGTCGTGGAACGGCATCGACCCCTTGGGTCCGTCGCCCTTGCCGTGCATCATGTGGTAGATTTGGTCGTTGATGAAGCCGACCGGCTTGCCGTTCGCTTGGTTGAGGAGGGCGATGATTGCCGCCCATGCCGGAGCCGAGGCGCTCGTCCCTCCGAAGACCGCCCACAGTGGGGCAGGGCCCAGGAACGAGAGCGGCGCGAGCACCCCGCCCATGATCGCCGCGTTGAACGACACGTCAGGCGTCATCCTGCCGTCGTTCTTGACTTTGTCTCCAAGCAGGGTCGTGATCTTGTGGGGCACGTCATTCTGGTAGTCGGGCCTGTCGTAGAACGTGCTCACTCCCCCGCCAGTCGAGGTTCCCAGACCGAAGACGTTAAACTCGTTCCAGGTGCTTTCGCCACCGTATCCCACAGGCGTGCAGCTTGAGGGTACGCCCGGTCTTACAGCCGTCGTGCAGCCGGTCGCTCCGCCGTTGATAAGGAC
>JBGPFY010000045.1:0-6724 GCA_041483615.1 Nitrososphaeria archaeon
GTCCCTCAGATACCGCTCCAGGGGAAGGAGTCTGCTCAGCCCGATCCCTCCGTGGATCTGGATGGCCCTCTCGCAGACCCATACGGCCATCTCCGTGGCAAAGACCTTGGCCATAGACGCCTCCTTCACGAACTCCTCGCCTGTGTCCTTCAGGTACGCGGCTCTGTACGTCAAGAGGCGCGCGGCCTCGAGCCTTGTGGCCATGTCAGCCATCAGGAACCTGATGGACTCCATCTTTGCGAGAGGCCTGTCGAAGAGTATCCTCTTCTTCGAGTACGAGACTGAAGCCTCCAACGCGGCGCTCGCCACCCCGAGCGCCCCGGCCGCTGCCCCCACGCGCCCTTGGTTCAGGACTGCCATCGCGATTAGGAAGCCGTCGCCCAGCGAGCCGAGCATGCTCGACCTCGGGACTTTGCAGTCCTTGAAGAGGAGTTCGGCCGTCCCAGTACCTCTTATCCCTATGACCTCCAGCTTGCCTCCCACGCTGAAGCCGGGGGTTCCCTTGTCGACCAGGAACGCCGTCATCCCGGCCGCGCCGTCTGCGACGCTGCCCGTCCTTGTGAAGAGGACTACCATGTCGGCATGGAGGCCCTGTGAAATCCAGATTTTTGAGCCGCTCAGCTTGTAGGAGCCGTCGGGGGCCTTTTCCGCCCGAGTCTGGATGTTAGCGGCGTCTGACCCGGCGCCGGGTTCTGTCAGCCCGTACGACCCGAGGATCTCGCCCTTGGCGAGTCCGGGGAGGTACTTCTCCTTCTGCTCACTCGTCCCGAACTGCGATATCGGATAGGCGACAAGCCCGTTCTGGACCCCGATTATCAGCCCGGCCGAGAGGCTCACTCTCGCTATCTCCTCTGCGACGACCACCGAAGAGACCAGGTCGAGGCCGAGCCCGCCATACTCCTTCGGCGTCCCAAGGCCGAGCAACCCATATTCCCCCATCTTCCTGGCGAGGTCGCGCGGATACTCGTCCGTCCTGTCTATCTTCTCGGCCACCGGGGCGATCTCTCTGTTGGCGAAGTCCTTTGCCCACGAACGGAGGTCTTCGTGCTCGGGAGAGAAGTGGATTGCAGGAAGACCAGTCAAAATCTCTCAAAAGTTCGGCGCGACTATATTTATCGTTTCATTCCCCTTTGAACTCGGGTTCCCTCTTCGAAAGGAAGGAGCTGATGCCCTCAGAGGCGTCCTGGGTCGACATCGCGAGGCCGAACCCGCCTGCCTCGAACAGCTGTCCGGCATCGGCGGAAGGGACCTCCTGCGCGAGGTTGATCGCGTACTTTGTCAGTTTCAAAGAGATTGGGGCGCGCTTGGCTAGCTTTCCCGCGAACCCCTCGACCTCGGACTGGAAACCCTCGTTTGCATACACCCTGTCGACCAGCCCTATCTTGAGGGCGTCCTGTGCGGGCAGCCTCTCCCCGAGATAGACCATCTCCTTTGCCCTCGCCAACCCGACGAGGCGCAGCAGGCGCTGGGTGCCGCCGGCGCCCGGGATTATCCCGAGGTTCGTCTCGGTAAGGCCGATCTGGCTCGACTCCGATGCCAGCCTGAAGTCGCACGCGAGGGCGAGCTCGCAGCCTCCGCCGAAGGCGTAGCCGTTGATGGCCGCGATGACTGGCTTTGGCATCTTCTCGAATAGGCTGAAGACCTCGAACATCCTTCTGGAGGCCTCGAACGCCTTGAGCGGGCTGGTGAACTCGAAAGCGGTCAGGTCGGCTCCCGCGCTGAATGCCTTCCCGCCCTCTCCAGAGATGACGACGACCCTTACAGATCCGTCCTTGGCGATTTCACCGCCCACCGCCTCCAGCTCGTCCAACATCTTCGGGGTGATGGTGTTGTGTCGGTGGGGCCGGTTCAGCTTAATCCAGGCCACCGGCGGCGCCTTCTTGAGGAGTATCTCTTCCAACTTGGTCTCTGCTGAGCTGTAGTCATAAAAACCTCTGCCCGAAGATGGGCCGCGTTCCCCGCCCTCGTCCATCTGCACAAGGAGCGGGTCGGGCGCGTAGGCAGCCTCTTGGGCTGCCTGCTTCATGCGCAACGCCGCGACCACCCTGCCGATTCCCCATGCGTCGGCCAGCGTGATGGTCCCGCTGGAAAAGAGTTCTACTCTGAGGGACGTGTTTCGAGGTTCAGCCAGGAGGTGGGGAGATCATGATGATGTTGTCCCCCCTGACTATGAGCGTCCCCATGGAGCTGGATTTGCCGTCCGCGGCGATCTCCTCGGCCCCCTCGAGCGAGAGGTTCATGTGTTGGTCGAACCCTTGAAGTGAGCCGCGGATGACCTTCCCCCCCTTTAGCTTGATCAGGACCACCTTCCCGACGCTCGTCTCGAGCGCCTTGATTGCCATGTCCGCGGACATTGTATCTATCGGCACCGGTTGAGAAAGGGCGTCGCAGGCTGGCTTTATTAAATTGATGTATTCGACGGTCACCCAACCATTGAAGAGGCAGGTCGCGTCGAAACACGATTCGAGGGACATCATTGCGGACGTTGAGAGGTCGGCGGGGATACGCTTGGACGTCCCACGATCGGCTCAAGTCGAAATCCTCGAGCCTGACGACGAGACGAAGTTCGTAATCATCGACGGGAGATTCATCTTCGTCATGAACGACGACTCGGGGGGAAGCAGCAGCTACCTCCCGTTCGTGGGGTCAGCCGAAGCAGTCGGCCTCTTCCCGTCTGCCTCAATCGATGAGGGGGCGGTGAAATACATCATCAAGGGGGCGGACGTGATGCGGCCGGGGATTTCGAAGTACGACGAGTGGGGGGAGGCGGGGAGGCTAGTAATCGTGCGAGAAGACAAGAAAGGCAGGGCAGCGGCTGTGGGAAGGACCTCCGTCTCGAGCTCTGAGATGGCGGAGCTCAAGAAGGGCAACTGCATAAAGAACCTTCACCACGCCGGCGACAGATTCTGGAACGCATACAAAACAATTTGACCTCTTTACCTATATATCCCATTTATCTTTAAAAGCGCGGATAATCTCTTCGAGAGGCACAAGATTGTTTTGGAATCGAGTTTGACGTCGGAGTCGGGGGAGAATGCTGCGCTGGAGGGAGGGGGGATGCTGCTAAAGGCACTTCAGCTTCGGAGCGCAGAGGATCTTCAGGGCATTCAGGACGACGTCGCCAAGAGGACGATCGTGATTCTGAGAGTCACTCCCCTTGCACAGAAAAGCGTCGAGGACCTGAAGAGCGTCGTCGAGCAGCTGTACGAGTTCTCGACGTCGATAGGCGGGGACATTGCGAGGCTGGGCGAGGAGAGGATCGTCATCACACCGCCAGGCGTGAGAATCTGGAGAGGCTCGCTCTCCGGCTAGAATACGCGGATAGCTTCCTGTACCGCAGGCCTTAGAGCGGGTATCCTGTAGATGCGCTGTATGACATAGGCGAGGTTCTCTATCTTCCTCTTGTCCCCGTGCTGCACTATCACCTGCTGGAGCTTAGGGCGCATCTTTCCGATGAACCTGATTATCTGGTTGTAGTCACTGTGCCCGCTGAAGCCGTCCACCTTCTCGGTGCGCGCGTTCACGTCCACTATCTTGATCTTCCCATTGTCACCCAAGAGGCTAGCCTGCTTCGTGCCGTCGAGGACGCGCCTGCCCAGCGTCCCCTGGACCTGGTAGGACACGAAGAGGATCTTGTTCCTCTCGGAAGGCGCGATGTGTTCGAAGTACTGCAGCACGGGACCGCCCTCGAGCATCCCCGAGGTGGCCATGATCACCGCGGGGCCCTCCCTCAGCGCCTCGTCCCTCTTGGAGGGGTGCTCTATCGACGTGAAGTACTCGCTGACGAACGGGTTGACGCCCTGGTCGAGTATCTTGCTCCTTAGCTCCCTCGAGAGGTAGTCTGCATAAGAGACATGTATCGCCGTCGCCTCGGAGATCATGCCTTCGAGGAAGACCGGGGCCTCCGTGAGGACTTTGTTCCGCATATAGTGGTCGAGGACCAGGATTATCTCCTGGGACCTGCCGACCGCCGGTATCGGTATCAGCACCTTCCCTCCGTTGGCGAGGGTGCTGTTGATGGCGTTGACGAAGTTCATCTCGACCTCCTCACGAGGCGGCATGATGTCCTCCTTGTTGCCGTAGGTGGCCTCGGTGATGAGGGTCTCGACGCGCGGATAGTTCCAGCTGGCGGAGTCGAAGAGCTGCGTCCGGCCGTACTTGTAGTCGCCCGTGTAGACGATGTTGTGGACCCCCTCCCCTATGTGCAGGTGCACCGTCGCAGAGCCCAAGATGTGCCCCGCGTTGTTCAGGACGAGCTTGATGTCCGGTGAGATGTCCGTGACCGTCCCGTACTGGAGCGTGATGGTGTGCTGAATCAGGTCCCGTATGTCCTTCTGGTCGTAGAGGATCCTCCCTCCCTCCATCTGGGCGATCTTGATGAAGTCGTTCTGGAGGAGCGTCATGAGCGGGAGCGTGGGCTCGGTGCAGTACACCGGCCCGTCGTAGCCGAACTTGTAGAGTGCTGGCAGGAATCCCATGTGGTCGAGATGGGCGTGGCTCAGGACGACCGCGTCGATGTCGTTGAGGTTTACGTCCGCCCAGTCGAGCCTTGGGTAGGAATCCCAGCTGTTCTTCGCGCCCGGCGATATCCCGGCATCCATCAGAACCTTGCTCTCGGAGGTCTCGACCAGCCAGCACGACCTCCCGACCTCCTGGCCCGCGCCCAAGCACTTTATCGTAACTTGCTCAGCCGACGTGTACCTCGGCCGGAAGATGGTCTCGCCGAGCTCCCGGTAGAACTTCTCCCTCTCGTCGCTCCCCGTCCTCATCGCGTAGTACATGCTCTGGATCGCCGAGGACGCGATGTGCGGGGCCTTCCTGACCCTGATCTTCCATCCGGTCTGCCCCATCAGATCGCCCAGGTCGTAGCCGACCTCGGTGGAGAGAACCTTCGGGTTGTTCGCCTCGACCAGGACCTCACCGGTCGCGTCGTCGAAGAAGAAGTTCGAGACGCTGGCCTCGACGGGGAATGCCTTCTCGAGGATGGACTTTGCGTCTTGTTCGGGCTTCCTTATCGACTTCTCAGTGCGAGTGACAACTCGCTTCTTGACAGTGTTGACTATCTCGGAGATGATGTAGTTGTTCTGATGTAGGTACTTGGGGTTCTTGGTGTAGAGCGCGATCCTGGGACCCTCGTATTCTATCCTAGTGATCTGAGCCTCCGCTGGGATGCTGTTTAGAATCGTTCCCATGAGGCTTACGTGATTTGCCTTTTGCGCCAAACCCTAACTGCGTCCCGCGAACTGAGCGAGGAGCTTCTCCTTCTCCTGCTCTGAGACCTCCCGGAAGCCGGCCTTGTCTATTACGGCGATGTCAAAGCTGTCGCCGGTGAAGACGTTCCTGCGCATAGCCGCGATTATCGCGTTCGCGGCGAGCACCACCCCCTTCGCGACGCTCATCCCCTCGCGGTACCCCTCCTCGAGCACTCCGTAGGCAACCGGCGACCCGCTGCCGGTAGCGGTCACCTTCTCAGGAAGCGCAGAACCGAAGAGGTCGACGTTGTAGATCGAGCCCCCTGAGCTGTCATAACCTCCGACGATGACGATTGCGATGTAAGGGTAGTAGCGCGAGCCGAAGAGGATGTTGGAAACGATGCGAGCCGCCGACTTGACCGGAAGCGGCACGCCCTTCTCGACCCTGTAGCTGTTAGCGTAATACTTGAGACTGTCCACCACGTTTTGGGCGTCGGCTACCCCTCCCGAAATCGTCACCGCCAAGTGACGGTCTACCTGCAAGAGCTTCTTGCCCCGCTTGTGGGCGATGTACCCCCCCGCCGTGACCCTAGTGTCGGTCGCTAAGACGACTCCGTCGGAGCAGACTATGCCGGCCGTCGTAGTGCCGTGGTACCTGGTCTGTTCAGGGATTTTCTGGGTCGACGTGTTCAAACTCTATCTTCTCTCTATCAGTATCGATGATTGGCTTGATATGCATGCGGAAGGTGTCCGGTGAGGACGAAAAACGGTGGGTCGGCGTCGCTTAATTAACCTTTGCATAAAATCGGGGGGGACCTCCTGAGATTCACAGGGTCCCACCCACGCAACCAATCGCTCCCGCCCTTGGGAAGTTTTTATCCTCGGGCTGCCGGCGCCGAAGTCGATGCTGCAGGGCTCCCACACGATGGAGTTTCCTCGGCGGATCCGGATAGGCGAGGGGATCCTCGGGGAGCTTGGGGAATTCATCGAGTTCCCGGCCGGTAGGAGGTCCGCCGTAATAGCCTCAGGGGCCAACGTCCAGGAGAAGGTCAGAGGAGTTGTCACGAGTTCGATAGGGAATCCCGTGGAATGGGTCGAAGTGGATTCCTCGGACATGCGGAACGTCGACCGCGTGATGAAGGCCTCATCGCATGCTTATTGCATAATAGGGATCGGGGGCGGGAAGAGCGTGGACGTAGGAAAGCTCGCCGCCTACCGGATCAATGTGCCCTTCTTCTCTGTCCCGACAAGTGCATCCCATGACGGGATAGCCAGCCCGTTCGCCTCGATCTCCGGGATGGGGACCCATTATTCGGAAAAGGCGAAGCCGCCGGTGGGGATTTTGGCCGACATCGAGGTGATAGCCGCCGCCCCCAAGAAGCTCGAGGCGGCAGGATGTGGCGACCTCGTCTCGAAGCTCACCGCGGTGAAGGATTGGGAGCTCGCGAGCAAGGAAGTGGGCGAATATTACGGAGGCTACGCGGCCAACTTGGCGCTGATGAGCGCCCAGGTCTTCCTCGCCGGCTCGAAGA
>JBGPFY010000046.1:0-6698 GCA_041483615.1 Nitrososphaeria archaeon
GGTGAAGATGCAGGCCGCGATCCAAAAGCACATCGACACCGCGATCTCGAGCACGGTCAACCTCCCCCAGGACATCTCCACCGAAGAGGTCGAGAAGATCTACTTCCTCGCGTGGAAGCTCGGATGCAAGGGCATCACCGTCTACAGGGAGGGGAGCAGGGAAGGCATCCTGGAGACGGCCAACGTGGACAAGAAGAAGGAAGCCGGCGCCACGAGGCCCGAGCCTGGGCAGGAGGCGCCTGCGGCCTTCGAGAGGCCGAAGGTGATGACCGGGAGGACGCTCAAGCTCAAGCTGCCCCAGGGAGGGCTGTACGTCACGGCCAACTCAGACGAGGGGGGCGCCCTGAAGGAGGTCTTCGTGACCCTGGGCAAGCTTGGAGGAGACGAGAAGGCCGACGCCGAGGCCATCGGCAGGCTGATCAGCCTCTACCTCCAGCACGGCGGGGACATCCAGAGCGTGGTGAAGATGCTAAAGGGCATCCGCGGCAAGTACGTCTCCTGGGAGGAGGGGGTCCAGCTTCTCTCCATACCTGACGCGGTGGCGAAGGCGCTCGAGGTCCTCACGGCGGGCAAGGTGAACAAGGAGTCGTCCATTCCGCTGATGCGCGGAGGCACGTGCCCCGACTGCAACGAGAATGCGCTCATCTTTGAGAGCGGGTGTTATAAATGCACTAATTGCGGGTACTCGAAATGTGAGTGAAATTTTTTAGCAACTGCTCTACAATAGTCCAAGAACTCCTTCAGAGTTCTATCCCGCTTAGTGGCATTGCACTTGTAGCAGAGAATAGTGATGTTGTTCTTTCTTATCACGGATTCATTATCAACCCGGTCCAAAGTGGGACTATTGTTCTTCATTCGTCCCTTGTCACCAAGCCGCCAATCCAATTGCGTATCGCAAATGAAACATGAATCCGTCTTCATCGCCAATTCGCAAAGTTCGGTGTAGGTGAGTTCGATTACGTGGCCTCTTCGTCGATGGCCCGACAAGCAAGCGCTTGCCCACCTTTTCCTTGGGTTCTGTCGTCTGTAATTCTTTTCGTACCGTGGCCGAAATTCGGGATGATCCTTGAAGTACGCTCGCGAATACGCGTATTCGCAGTTTTTGCAGTTAGAGCGAGCTCCAGACGGTGGAGCGTAGAAATCAGACTGCGGAAGCTTTCTCCTGCAAGTTTTACAAATTCTAAATGCAGACAAGATACTTACAGTTGCGTAGACTATTTAGTTGCCACGATGCACCAACTGCAGCTACAGCAAGTGTGAGTAGCACCCGCGGGATAGCGGGAGACTAGCTGCGCTTCCCGCGCACCTCCCTCTCCATCGCCTTGGCCAGGTTGCCCCATTCCCTCCTCCAAGTGGCCGAGTGGGCCGCCTTGTCCGCCAGTCGCTTTTTGGTCGGGGCCTTCTTGGGGTAGTACACCTCGTACCCGGTGTAATCAAGCCTAGACTCTCCGTCCCCTTCGGGGACTATCTGATAGAAGTACAGGGAATGTTTAGTCGGGCCGGTGAGATGGATGTTGTAGTAGGTCATCCTCTTTGCGTCAATCCTTACCAGTTTCCTCTTGCGGACAGCCCTGCCCTCAGAAAACAAGGTGTCGTCGAGGATTATCGTGTCCTCGGATACTCGCTTGAATTTCCTGTTGCCCTTAATTCCCATCAAAGCGTGGTCACCTGGAGCGTAGTCGGTGCACCATATGAACGCCTCTGGCGCTGAGACCCGGAAATGCTGAGAAAAATCGTACCTTATCGAGACGGCGACCAAAACAGTGGAAAAGGAACTCGTCCGCCTTAAGAATTTTGCGAAGCATCTAGGTCATCTAATGCAGAAATACTAGCCGTGCTTTCGCCTCGACAGGTCAGAAGATCTTGTCTCCTGGAGAAGGCGGCCCCATACGGGTGCTGGCCATCGCCGGCAGCCTGAGGAAGGGCTCGGTCAACAAGGCACTCGTCAGGGCGGCGATCAAGGTCGCCCCGTCAAGCGTCGTCGTCGAGGACTTCGGGGACATCGACGGCATCCCGCTCTTCAACGAGGACATCGAAAAGGAGCTCCCGGAGAAGGTGAAGCTGTTGAAGGCGAAGGTGGCCGCCGCGGACGCGCTCTTGATAGCGACGCCCGAGTACAACAACTCCGTCCCTGGCGTCCTGAAGAACGCCATCGACTGGGCCTCGAGGCCCATGGGGGACAACTCCTTCGAGGACAAGCCCGTCGCGATCATGAGCGCAGGGGGGCACATGGGTGGGACGAGGGCGCAGCTGCACCTCCGGCACATGTGCGTCTACCTCAACATGCACCCGCTCAACAAGCCCCAGGTCGCGATAACGAACGCGAAGACCAAGTTGGACCCATCGGGAGAGTTCACCGACCCGGCGACCAGGGGCAGCGTCCAGCAGCTCCTGGTGGCACTGGATGCCTGGACGAGGAGGCTGAAGAAAGGAGCGGCGCATTGATGCCTAGCTTTTCAGGTCGGCTTCCATCGCCTTCGCGAGGTTCTTCCAGATCTTCGAATCGGCTCTCCTCTCCTCGGCCGCGATTTTAGAGACCTCGTCTTTCGTGAGCCTCTTCGGGCTTGGGAGGAGGAAGAGGCCGGTGAAGTTAAGCCTCGAGCCTCCGTCCCTCTCGGGAAAGAACTCGTACCAGAACTGGGAATGCGGCGTGGGGCCCGCGATGTGGGTGTTCGTATAGGAGCGCCTCTCGTGGTTGACCCGCACGAGCCTCGTCCTCTTGACTGGCCCCTTGCCTGTGTTCCTGGTATCCTCCAAGATGATCGCGTCCTCCGCGAGCCTCTTTATCTTCCGCTTGCCGTCGATTCCCATGAGCGCAAAGTCGTCGGCGTCGTAGTCGATGGACCACCTGAACGCTTCCTCCACGGGGACCGCGAACTTCTGGCTGAACGTGTACCTTACAGAGACGAGCACCATGGCGCGCCTGTCCATCAAGGCCCTGCCACTAATAATCATTAAAGCATCCGCCTCTTGGCAGGTCCTTGTGCTGATAGAGGGGAAGGTCGAGTTCGAGGGCGACCCCGCGGTCGTCTGGGAGAGGCTTTCGAGCATCGAGAGGATTCCCGAGTTCTGGCACGGGACGAGGTCGCTGCAAATCCTGGGGAGGAAGACCGGCGCCCAGGGGAGGGAGAGCGTACGGGCGCGGGCGAAGTTCGCGTTCGGGGGTTCTGGGGACGTCGAGATAACGGTCGACGCGGCGAACATGACCGTGACCTGGGACTATGTCTCTGGGCCGTTCAAGGGGGTGCAGACGGCGAGAATCGTCGGAAAGGCCGTGGAGGCAAGATGGGACATAAGGCTCAACGGGGTCTTCAGGCTGACGGCGGGCTGGACTGCTGGCCACTTCAAGAGCGGGACGCGCCATGCCCTCGAGAGGCTCTGCGGGAAGGACGCGCCCGGTCAGGCGATGACTCACGCTTAAGTAAGCAGTCCCCCTTCTTAGGGGCATGAGCAGCGGAAAGGATGAGCCCGAGCCCCAGAAGAGCCTCAAGAAGCTGACTTGGCAGTCAGAAAACTGCCTAGCTTGCGTTTGGTTCTCGCCCAACGACCCCCTGAACGCGGACATCCTCGAGCGCGGCCAGTGCATCCACCCCAAGCTCAAGGCGTTTTCGCTGATGGTCTCGGGTCGCGACTGGTGCAACCTCTACACTGAGATCAGGCAGAAGCAGATAGACATCCTGCAAGAGAAGGCGATGAACGCGGAGAAGTAGAGAGAAGGAGCTAAGCCTTTGACTCCATCTCGGTCTCGCTCACGGTGTATATCCTAGGACCCTTGAAGGGTGAGAATGGTTTTCCACCCCCGTGAAGGAACTTTGAGAACGCCTCGACATAAAGCAGCCTGGCGCCCTGGATTCCGGGTTCGAGTATACCCAGGACAACGTTGAAGACATGCACCATGACGAAGAGCACGACTCCCAATATCGCATAGGCGATTCCACCATAGAGGAGGCCAGGCGTTCCGGCCTCGGTAGGGCCCACAACCTGATTGTCGATCAAATATGCGAGTACAAACGAGGCCAGGAGTATTCCGAGCAGCCTCGTGTATGAGATTATGTTGCTGACGATTGACGGAAGCTCTGCGATTGCTTGTCCCCCTTCGCCGTAGATTATCAGCCCGATGCCAACGATGATCAAGACGACAAGAGGGTTGGATACGGGATTCATGAGAGCGGCCAAGCTCCCGTGATGCAATAGCCCAAGACCGGTGAGGGCAATCCCCCAAGCTGTGGACAACCATCCAACCTTGCCAATGATGTGCTTTCTCTTGTGCATCCAGTAGGCGTTGAGCATCCCAATAACGAGGCCGAAGGAGACCATGAAGAGGCCTATGTACCCCGAGTAGAGTAGCAACAACTTCAGTCCCAGGGTCGATATTGGATTGAGGAAGACCCCGTCGGCGGGGAGCCCGAGGTGGAAGTTCGAATTAAGGTAACTGAAGAGGTATTGGTTCACGCCGAACCCGAAGTACCCGTTCACGACGAACCCCATCGCCATCCCCACGAACGACCCGAGTATCATCGCCTTGGCGAGCTTCTTGAACTGGGCGGGTTTGAGGATCTTCGCGGCGAACGACCTGAGCGCCACGGGTATCAGGGTCCTCCTTTCGGGGTGGTTCACCCTCCGGATTATCCAGACCGAGATGAGGAGGATGAGCACCGCGTATCCCACGTCCCCCAGCATGAACCCGAAGAAGAAGGGGAACGCCAGCGCGAAGATCATGCTGGGGTCGACCTCATTAGAGACGGGGACCGAGTAGAACCTGATGAAGGACTCGAAGAACTTCAGCCTCTTCGGGTTCTCTAGGAGCGTCGGTCGCTCTTCTTCCTCGCCCTCTATCTCGAAGACCTTGGTCGAGGAGACGCTCCGGGTAAGGGCCTGCTTGAGCGCCGAGAGCCTCTTCGTGGGGACCCACCCCTCCACCGCGAAGGCGCTGTCCGTGAAACCGAAGTTGTTCAGCACCTCAAGCTTCCTGGCCTCGATGGAAAGCTGCTCCTCCACCTGCGAGATGGTCCCGTAGTTACTCAGCGAGAGGGTGTGGAGCTGCCCGTTGATGTCTGCGAGCTCGGCCTCCTTGGACTTTTGCTCCTGCTGTAGCTTTGCCAGGACCTCTGAGGCGGTCCCTTTCAGCGGCGGCACCCGCTGCAACCTGACGTCGGCCTTCTGGATCACCGAGCCGAACTTCTCCAGGCCGGCCTTCGGGACGGTCACGATGACCTTGACCGGGTCGGTCCCCGCGGAGTAGGCCACGGCCGCTTCCGCCGAAGCGAGGTTCTGAAGCAGCGTGGTGTAGTTCGGCGCCGGAACGGTCCCGAAGAACGAGACCGCGCTCTCCAGGTCGAAGATGTTCAGGTCCTCTTTCACGAACTGGAGGTTCTGGACCAGCTCTAGCCTGTTCTTCACCTCGTCGAGCTGAGTGGTCAGCCTCTCCTGCCGCTCCCTGAGCTTCGAGACTTCCTTGTCGATGTTGACCAATCTAGACGCCTCGATTACGTCTCGGAAGGAGGAGAACCTCCTCTTCTCCTTGACGGGGGTCGGCGGGAGGACCGCCCTTAGCGACCTTATCCTGAGCAGCTCTTCGGAGACTTCTCTTGACCCGCCGCCGTCTGCCTCAGGCTTGAGGACCGAGGCGGCCTCCTTGGAGAGCGGCTCGATGTGCATTACGCCCATGTCATAGAGGGTCGAGACGACCTTCGGCCTCTCGTCCTTGGTCCCTACTACGGCGACCCTCTGCATGCGGGCGGGCTTCAGCATCCGCTAGTCTCACATGAACTCCGAGAGAATCGTCTTGTCGATTATCTTCCTTAGCGCGGCCTTGTCGAGCTTTTTGGCGGCGACCTCCTTCGCCTCCTTGTGTGTGGTCGCGAGGAGCGCGTCAGCCCGCTGCTGGGCGGACTTGTGCGCTTTCTCTACCTCGCTTGCGACGTGGAGTTCGGCCCGTCTCTTCGCCTCGGTGATCGCGGCCGCCGACTCCGCCTCCAGCCGTCGGAGCTCCTCCTCCATCGCCTTTCTCCGCTCGAGGATCTCTCTGCTGGTGGCCTCCTCGGTCTCCTTGATCTTCTTCAGCGTCTCGGTATAATCTGTCGACATGGTCATCAGCTCAAATCTTTGAGAAGAACATCAGGAAGACCAGCACGAGTGCCGTCACCTTGGCCGTCCTGAACGCAAGCTGGACGAGGTAGAACTTCTTCTGCTGAAGGTTGACGAGGCGGGTCTGCGCCTTCTTGGGCTTCGGCGGCTTCTTTCCCCAGTAGAAGTACTTGGGGACGCCGACGCGCCTCTTCTCTTCCTCTTGCTCGGCCACGCTACTCTGCCTCCCTCTGCGCGATTTTCCGCTTCACGGTCTTCAGCTTGGTGAAGCTCTCCCTCTCCATCTCGTCGAACCTGAACTTGATGTATCTGGCGTTGGCCTGGAGCCTCGGGATGAGGACGTTCTCGATGGCGTTGGACCTTCGCTTTGTCTTCTCGATCTCGACCAGCAGCTTCCTCAGGGCGGTCTCCTTCTCTGCGACGTCGAGGACCAGCTGGTGGACGGCCTCGAAGGACTTTATCGCCTGGTTGATTGACGTAGGGACCTCGAGCAGGTACTCCTGGCCCGCATGGCCTGAGCCGCCCGACGTGAGCTCGGGAATCTTGACTCCCATGATGTTCTTGCTCTTGAGCGTCAGCTCGTGCATCTTTGGGATGCGCATCGACTCGTA
>JBGPFY010000047.1:0-6601 GCA_041483615.1 Nitrososphaeria archaeon
GAAGAAGGGGAATTTCCGGGGTCGAACGCTTCCTGATGGGAAGCGTGTCGTCTTCAGTGGTAAGCCATTCGAAGTGCGACGTATTGATCGTGAAGTGACTGGCAATGCTAGTTGTGCGCGACATCATGACGAGGTGGGTGGCCACCGCCGAACCGGACAGGAGTATCAGGGACGCGGCCACGATCATGGCCAAAGCTCACACGGGTTCGCTCGTGGTAGTGGTAAAGGGCAAGCCGGCGGGGATCGTGACCGAAGGAGACATCTCGAGGGCCCTCTCGGCGCGCGCGAACCCAGACAAGGTCGCTGTCAAGAAGATAATGTCCAAACCGTTGATTACCGTCTCCCCAGACAAAAGAGTGGAGGAAGCAGCAAAGCTGATGACAGAGAAGCAAATCAAGAAGCTTCCTGTGGTTGAGGACGGCAACCTACTCGGAATCGTCACGCAGACCGATATCGTGGCGTCGAGCTTCGACTTGGTGACTTCCCTGAAGGAGATGGTTAGGGCGAGATACAGGCCGCCAGATTTCCAGCCGTAATGGGAAGAGGCGGAAGTGTCGTCCGGTTCTGGACACGGAGTCGAGTTGCTACCGGCCGAGACCTACGGGCGGGCCGGCTGAGAATCCGAAAAAGCCGATAATCTAAGGATTCTCTCGGTTCTCAGGCATGAGAATCGTCAGAACCGCTTATATGACGTCTGCCCTCCTCAAACGAGGCCATTGTCACGATCGCTCGGGTCTGACATCGATGAAGCCAACCGGAAGGCCGTCGAGCGGATTGTTTCGGCCGAGGCTGTATTGGTGGACCTCGTGCCCGCGGCCAAGGCCATTCCGGGGTTCAAGAGCGACCTGATCACTCATGCGGGGCCGCCGATAGAATGGGGCAGGATGGTCAAGGTCCAGAAAATCGCAGTTGTCAACGCCATAAGGGCCGAGGGCCTCGCCGACACGCAGGAGCGTGCGGAACGCCTCATCCGGAGAGGCGAGGTCCGAATAGAGCCCAACCACAGCTATGGAAACGTGAGCGGGATGTGTGGCGTGACATCGGCGTCGAACCCGGTCCTGGTCTTCAAAGACAAAGTCCACGGGAATGTGGCCACGGACTGGATGCAGACGGACCTTACGTCCTTCGCTGACAAGTACGAGAGGGGCTTAAAGGAGCTCGAGTTCGTAAGGAACACCCTCGCGCCCGTGATGGCCGCCACGATCAAGCACGCGGGCGGATTCAACGTCAAGGAGCTGTTGGCGAAGGGGCTGACCATGGGCGACGAGCTCCACGGCTCTTTCGACGCGACGCGCGGTGTTTTCATGAATTGGATACTCCCTCACATCGTCAGGACCGACTTCCCAAAGGAGACGCTCGGAAAGGTCGGAGACTACTTCATGGGAAACGGAGGTCGATGGTATTGCGGCAACCTAATGATGGGCGCGTGCAAGGTGATGATGGACGCCGCCAGAGGGGTCAAGCACAGCACCATCGTGACAGCCATGGCGAGAAACGGCGTCGATTTCGGGATCAAGGTGAGCGCTTTGGGCGATACGTGGTTCACCGGTCCCGCAGGGGAGATCAAAGGCTTCCTCTTCCCGGGCTTCACGGCCGCCGACGGGGCACCGGACATAGGCGACAGCGCCATCTCAGAGTCCAGGGGGCTCGGCGGAACGGCTCTCTCAGCGTCTCCGTCTCAGGCCAGACTGTTTGGGGGCGAGCTCCAAGAGGCCGTGCAGCACACCCGGGCGATGCGGAAGGTCTCGGTCGCCGAAGACCCGTTCTTCCGGATCCCATACATGGACTTCGTGGGCGTCCCCGTCGGTATCGACGTCCGCAAGGTAGTGGAGTCGAACACATTGCCGAGGATAGACACGGGGATCGCGCACAAGTACGGCGGTCACGGAATCATAGGCACAGGCATCGCTGAGGCTCCAATGGAGGCGTTCAAGAAAGCGATCACGGCCTTCGCGGCAAAATATACCTGATGAAACGGAAGGGTGAACGATGCCATGGCGCGGGTTTCCTTGGGTAGGTACGTCTCTTACCTGTTCGGGATTGCGGCCTCACTTGCAATCTTCTCAGCCATCCTGCTGGCCCTAGGGTACGACCCTGTCGCGAGCGTAGAAGGTCTGGTTTCGGGCTCGTTTGGCACGACCTTCCTCGCCTCAGAGACGTTCGTGCTGATGGCGCCTCTCCTGCTCGCCGCCCTTGCGTTCCTCGTGGCGTTCAGGGCCCGGTTCTACAACATCGGAGTGGAGGGCCAGCTCTATATCGGCGCCCTGACTGCGTATTTGGTGGGTTCCCAGCTCGGCGGTTTTCCGAGCGCGGCCGCAATTCCACTGGTGCTCCTGGCCTCGGCGGCCGGAGGCACTCTCTGGCTGGCGCTGCCCCTATTGATGCGAATCAAGCTCCAAGTAAACGAGATATTCCCAACCCTCGTGTTGAACTTCATCGCCCTCGACGTGGTCAACTGGCTCACGGCCGGGCTAATCAAGGACCCCAACTCTGGAAACCTTCAGACCCAGGTCCTGCCACGCTCGACTTGGCTCCCAGTCCTCATCCACGGGACAAGATTCAACGTCGGGATTATCATCGCCGCGGTATCGGCTCTCGCGGTATACTTCATCCTATACAAGACCGTCCTGGGCTACGAAATCAGGGCCTCAGGGGCCAATCCGCGAGCCGCAAGAGGCGGAGGCATCGACGTCTCGAGGAGCATACTCGCAGTCGGCCTGATCAGCGGAGGCCTGGCCGGGTTAGCCGGGATGGTCGTGGTCACCGGTGCCGAGCACCTTCTTGCACAGAACTTCTCGCCGGGGTACGGCTATCAAGGCATCGGAGTGGCGGCGCTGGGCACGTTTCATCCTCTGGGCACGCTCGTCGCCTCCGTCCTGTACGCAGCGTTGTCAATCGGCGGCGAGAGCCTCCAGCGTGGCGCGGAGGCCATACCGATCGAGCTGATTTACGTCCTGCAAGCGACCATAGTGCTGTCCGTCCTGGTCGTCCAGAAGTGGCTCGGGGATAGGACAACAAGGAGGCTCTGAGCAGGAATGCCCGTGACTGCCTACGGAGACCTCTTCGTATCTATCCTGGCCGCCAGCCTCCCTCTGACCATGCCCATACTTTATGCCTCCATCGGAGAGGTCTACGCAGAAAGGTCCGGCGTGCTCAACATGGGCATCGAGGGCGTGATGGGGCTGTCGGCGTTGGTCTCCCTCTGGGTCACGTTCACAACAGGCTCCTACCTCTATGGGCTCGCCGCCGCGATACTCGCCGGGGCGGCCATGGGTGCCCTGCACTCCTTCGCGACGGTAAAGATAGGAATCAACCAGCTGATCGCGGGGCTTCTGATATACACCTTGTCGGGCGGGATCGCAGATTTCGCCTACCGTATCATCACAGCGGCTTCTTTCCCCGTGATCAGCCCACTCCCCTCGATGCACATCACGGTTCTGAGCGATTTGCCGGTGGTCGGGCCTATCCTATTCGGCCAGAACGTCTTGGTCTACGCTTCTTTCGCCGTGGCCCTGGTCCTCGGCCTGGTCATGTACAGGACGACCTGGGGCCTCAAGATCAGGGCAGTGGGCGAGAACCCTGAGGCTTCGGATGCTGCAGGGATCAACGTCAATCTGGTCAGGCACCTCTGCGTGATCCTTGGTGGGGTCCTAGCAGGAGTCGCAGGCGCTTCTCTCGTCCTTGGCTACCTCGGCCTGTACAACGCCGGTGACACGCTCGTTGCGGGAAGAGGATGGATCGCCATCGTCGTGGTGATCTTCGCAAGGTGGAGCCCATACAAGGCGATAGCGGGGAGCTGGCTGTTTGGCCTCGGTTATTCGATAGCGGCCACGTTCATAGGCTCTGGCATCTTCTCAAGCTTTGGACCGGGGACGGGATACTTTCTGCTTGCGATACCGTACATCTTCGCCATTCTTTTCATACTGCTCTTCCACAGGGGAACCAGGTCCCCATCCTCGCTTACGGTTCCCTACAAGCGGAGGTAGTCTGAAGCCAAGTCGCCCGTGTTCTCAGACCTGGGAATCGTGTATGACTATTAATAGCGACGAGCGACTTCTTCCTCAGAAGAAAGCACATGCACTTCGAACACAGGGTGGCGCTCTCGACTGCAGCCACGGCGGCGGCAGTGGTAGTCGTCCTGGCCGTAGCTGCCGGCGTTGCGCTGATCGCCCTCCCAGGAATCACGACGACGAAGACAGTCACAACCACGGTCTCCAGCACGACTTCGGGAGGCGTCCCAGGGAGCCATTACAAACTGGCACTTGTGCTCGGCGGAGACGAGACCGATGTCGGTTTGAACGCCAACGGCGTCGAGGTCGCACAATGGATACAATCCACCTATGGCTGGAACGTCTCAATCTCGCGAGATGTCGCATACTCTGACCAGAATAGAGTAATCACCACCTACGCGCAGGAAGGGTACGACGTGATATGGACGGACGGAAACCAGTTCATCGGGGCCACCGAGCCAATCGCGGCGCAATTCCCGAAAGTCCTCTTCGTCATGACGCCAACCTATGCCGGAGACAACCTAACGTCGAACGTCGTGGGAGTCGGCGCCGGATACCAGGCGACCGGCTACTACTTGGCGGGGGTCCTGGCGGGCAAGATGACCCACACGAACGCGACCGGGGTCATCATCGGTCAGTGGTTCGCAGCTCTTTCATTCGAGTTCTACGCGTATCAAGCCGGTGTTCACAGCGCGAACCCTTCGGCGAAGGTCTACCTCACCGTCCCAGGGACGTGGTCCGATCCGACCATCGGGTACCAAAACGCGCAAACGATGATCAACACGAATCACGTCGACATCATCGTCCCGATCGCTGACGCCACCGGAAGGGGGGTGATTGCGGCAGCGACGGTCGCGAACGTCACCATCATTGGCACGGTCCAAGACCAGGTCACTTTGGCGCCGAATAACATGATGACCAGCGTACTGCTGAACACGACCGCGTTCATGCAGATGGTGGTCGAGCACGTCAACGCGGGCACGTGGAGCCAAATCGGAGGAAAGGTGATAGACATGAACCTCGGTTCCCTTGCGCCCTTCCACGCCTACGACACGGTGGTCCCGCAATCCGTGAAGACCCTGCTGGCACAGACCTCCGCGGGGATAAGCAACGGCACAATCAAGGTCCCATTCACATACACGCAGAACCCTCCCCCTACGCCCTAGTTCGGCGGTCGGGTAGGTTCTGTTTCCCTTTTTTAGTCCGGAGATGGCTCCCACTTGAGTACCGAGTTGCCCAAACGACCTGCCTCGCCCCTCCCGTTGATAGAGATGAAGGGAATCACAAAGAGGTTCTCCGGGGTCGTGGCCAACAATTCAATCGACTTCGCGATATACGGGGGCGAGGTACACGCACTTCTCGGGGAGAACGGAGCCGGGAAGACGACGCTCATGAACATCCTGTATGGGCTCTACCGACCAGACTCGGGCGAGATTCTGGCGCGTGGAGAGCGCGTCACCATCAGGTCTCCTAGGGATGCCATCGCTCTGAAGATAGCGATGGTCCATCAGCATTTCGAGCTGGTACCGACCCTAACCGTCGCGGAGAACGTGGGACTAGGCCTCAGGGCCAAGAGGGAGCCTTTTCTGAACCTCGACGCCGTGGTCAAGCGGATCGATGAACTCGCGGGGAACTACGGCCTCCGGGTCAATCCAAGCTCGAAAGTAGAGCAGCTCTCCGTGGGAGAGAGGCAGAGGGTCGAGATAATCAAGGCCCTCTATCGCGAGCCTGACACGCTCATCCTCGACGAGCCGACATCCGTCCTGACGCCTCAAGAAGCCGAAGGCCTCTTCCACTTCATGCGCTCAATGGCCGCCGAAGGAAGGGCCGTGGTCGTAATCACGCACAAGCTACCCGAGGTCATGGCCGTCAGTGACAGCGTGACAGTCCTGCGACATGGCGAGGTCGTCGCGCGTCTCAAGACGAAGGATTCGAACCTGGACGAACTTGCAGAGAAGATGGTCGGGAGAGACATCCCGCACGGGGAGGGAAGGCTTGACGGCGCGCCTCTGGAGAGGGTGGCCTTGGAGATCCGACGGGTGTCGGCCCTGAACGACAAGGGGATACGGACCCTCGACAACGTCTCCCTCGCGGTACGAGCGGGGGAGATCGTCGGACTGGCCGGCGTGGCCGGGAACGGCCAGACGGAGTTGGCCGAAATCCTGACAGGCATGAGGAGGGTCGCGAGCGGCAACGTGCTCCTAGACGGAAGGGACGTTACCAATGCTTCGCCAAGAGAAATCATACGGGACGGCATCGGTCACATCCCTGAAGACAGGATGGGCACGGGCCTGATTCTCGAGTTATCAATCGCGGAAAACCTTGTACTCGAGGTGAGGAACAGCTCGAGGTTCGAGAGGAGGTACCTGCTCGATGAGGAACAGGTACGCATCAACGCCGAGCGCTTAGTCGAAGAGTACTCAATCTCATGTGGGGGTGTGGATGCGCCCGCACGGACCCTTTCCGGGGGGAACATGCAGAAGCTGATACTTGCGAAAGTCCTGTCGCGGAAACCGCGCGTCCTTATTGCAGTCCAACCGACATCAGGCCTGGATGTGGGAGCGACGGAGTTCATCGCAGAAAGGCTCAGA
>JBGPFY010000048.1:0-6583 GCA_041483615.1 Nitrososphaeria archaeon
CCTGTTATCTCCTTGAATCCCATCGAGAGGTAGACCTCCCTCACCTCGGCGATGAGCTCCTTGACCGGGTGCCTCCTGCCGGGGTGGAACTGCGGGGCTTTTGCGCTCACGTCTATGGGTCTCAGCTTCACGTCCAGGCCCGTCGCCCGTATCGAGGAGAGGATTTCCGGGGTGAGCTTCTCGAAGCCCTGGTCTTCGGCCGACCTCAGCGCCTCGGCCCCCTCAGGGGAGATTGTGACGCTCACCGTCTTGACCTCCTTCCTCTCCACGAGGCCTCGCTTGACAAAGTCCACCAGGGTTTCCCGTTGCGCCTCGGGGATGGTCGCCTCGTCCGCCCCTTTCTTGAGGAGCGATAGGAACTCCTCGAGCGCCTTGCCTGCCTCCTTGTCCTTCAAGATCACGAACTGGCCCATCATCCCCTCCTTCAACTCGACCCACCCCGCGGAGACGGCCCTCCCCATCGCTGCGGAGAAGCCTCGGTCCTCCCCGAGTGCGCCCCTGAGGCGGGCCACCGATGCCTCTCCTCCCCCCTCCCTGAGAGCTTCGAGGAAGACGAGCTCCGGAGGCGTCCCGTTCACCGAGAGTCCCACATTGGTGACCTCGGTCGTGGTCGCAAGGCCTTTCGAGGAGAGCCACGAGATGGAGCGCCTCACTTGGTCGGGGAGCAGCCCCGAGGAGGAGACGAGCGCTTCGAATACCTTTGGGCCGTCCGTGAGCGACGCGAGCACCTTCCGCTCTATCGGGTGAAGTGGAGTCTTTTCCATGAGTCGCTAACTCGCTATGCCGGCAAGCCTCTTCCTGCTGCTCTTCAAAAGCTCCTCGGCGTCTTTCATGAGGGAGTCTCGCTTGCGCCGGTGCTCCTCCAGATAACGCTTGACGATCGCGGATAGCTCCTTCTTGCAATCGCCGCACATCCTGATGCCCCCGTAGCACTCGTCGTAGACCCTCTTGGCGTATTCATCCTCCATCGCGAAGTGGAAGAGATAGAGGTCGTAGACGGGGCACTTCTCGGCTTCGCCGCCGAGCTTCCTCTGCTCTTCGACGCTCGCCCTCCCTCCGGTGAAACCTGACATCACCTTCTTCAGCGCCGACGAAGGCTCTTCGTTGAGGGTGAACGAGGAGGCCGCGCTCCTCTTCGACATCTTCGTCCCCCCGTCGAGGCTCTTGATCAGCTTGTGGTAGATCGAGGAGGGAGGGATGAACCCAAAGTCCTGGTGGTATGCGTTGGCGATGTCGCGCGTGAGCCTGATGTGCGGGTCCTGGTCCGCCCCGACTGGCACGAGCACCGGCTTGGGCCCGCCGAACTCCTTTAGCTGGGGCATGAGGATGTCCCCCACCTGTATCAGGGCTGAGATGTAGAGGCCTATCTGCCTCTCCCCATAGATGGCTTTCAGCATGTTGTTGGTGACGCTGCTCGAGAATATCGCGGAGAGCCGCATCACCCTCAGCTCCTCGCTCTGCTTGTACACGACCGCCCTCTCAGGGTCCAGCCCGAGCGCGAGGATGTCCGCGACGTTCTTGACGGCGATCTTCGAGCTCTCGGCGAAGGAGAGGCCGTTGTCGTTGTAGGCCTCCACGTCCGCGACGCAGTAGAAGACGGTGGCCCTCTTCGAGAGCGACTGGAAGTAGACCATGTCGTCGGCCGTCATCTTCGTCCCGAGGTGAAAGTCCCCGGTCGGCTTTATGCCGCTCATCACGGCGAATGGCTTGTCGTTGTCCACCGCGTCCAGGACCCTTCCGAGGTCCCGGTGCCCGAAGTCGATCCCCCGCCGGATGTGGACGCTGGGCTTCTTGAACCTGGGCAGGACTGCGTCCATCCGCTCGATCCCAAACTCCTTGTGGAGGCGCTCATAGTTCCCGATGAACGTCTCCCCCCAGGGATCGAGCCTGTCTTTCTCCACAACGAGCATGACCGGCCGGGTCGGATTATAAATTCCTCTCTTCAACGGGTGATGCCCAAGACCAAGAGCAGCACCGTCAATCCGAGGGTCGCTAGGCCGTACACCCGGATCCTCACCTGCCCGAAAAAGCGGGCGGCGACCCCGGTCATCGCGGAGACCCCGACGGCGAAGGGCACGAAGAAGCCGCCGTGGACGTAGGCTTCGCTCACGAAGATCGCAGCGAGGAGGCTGCCTCCCAGCCCTACGGAGACTCGGATCACGTGGATGGAGAGTGCCTCGCGGCCCGTCATCTTGCCGCCCTGCCCGGACTCTTGCTGCCGACCAGCCTCCCCTCCTCGTCTATCTCGCCCTTCCTGATCCTCGTGGAGGAGATCGGTTGGCCGTCCTCGGCCACCACCCAGTCGATGACCACCAGCTCGAGCGGCGGGAAGCCCTGCTCCGCCCGCAGCTCGTTCGCGAGACCCACCCTCTTCCCCGTCTCGGGGCTCGCGACGAGAGCCTTCACCTCCTTGCTGGCGATCCCCGGCCCAAAGAAGTCATCGAGCTTCACCACCCTGTAGCGCCTGCCGGGGAAATTCGCCCTGATGTATGCGTCAAGCCCCGCCTCTCTCTGCCGGTAGGAGTGCCTTGGGGTCTTGCCCTCCCTGCGGGCGAACTCGTCTGACGTCAGGCCTATGACGACCTCGGCCCCTAGGTCGAAGCTCCTCTCGAGGAGCCGCCTGTGCCCCGCGTGCATCTGGTCGAAGGTCCCGCCCGTCGCCACTTTCGAGTACTTCGTACCACTACCACGCTTCTGAAAGTCGGGACGGGTCGGAGATAATAATCGCTCCGGTCGAGGCCCGGGTGAGGACGATTCCTGGATGCGCGTTTCGGAGCAATACGTGAAGGCGGGCAGGCTCGCCCGGGAGATGCGCGAGTGGATCCTCGAGAATGTGGCCGTGCCCCAGACCTGCCTCGAGATAGCCACGGGCATAGAGGACGAGATTGCCAGGAGGGGAGGCCAGCCCGCGTTCCCGACGGGCATTGGGATCAACGGGGTGACTGCGCACTACGCGCCGCAGGAGGGCGACGAGACGAGGATAGGCGACGACGACCTGGTGAAGATTGACTACGGGGTGCACTTCGACGGCTACATAGCCGACACCGCCGTCACCATCACCGAGAGCCCGAGGTACCAGCTCTTGATAGAGACCACGGAGAGGGCGCTGGAGGCCGCGATCGACGTGGTCAAGAAGGACACCAGGACGGGAGAGATCGGGAGGGCGATTGAGGCGACCGCGCGCCGCGAGGGCTTCAAGACGATAAACAACCTCTGCGGCCACACCCTCGAGCAGTACACGGTCCACGCCGGCAAGAGCATCCCCAACCTCTACGCCCCCAACCAGCCCACGCTGAAGCGCGACGAGGTCTTCGCGATCGAGCCGTTCCTGACCTTGGGCACCGCCGCGGGCTACGTGATTGACGACCCTGTCGACCGGAGGGTGACCATCTACTCGCTCATCATGCGGAAGAGGACCGGTGCCAAGGAGCTCGACGACCTCGTCGACCACATCTGGAACCTCAGGAAGGGCCTTCCTTTCACCCCGAGGTGGTTCACGAAGGACTTTGGGCGCGAGCGGCTCCCGAAGCTGTTGGCGGAGCTGGAGAAGCGGAGAATCGTGCGGGGCTACCCGACCCTCGTGGAGGCGTCCGACGCGCCCGTGGCCCAGTTCGAGCACACCATGAAGCTCGAAGGGAGCTCTTTGGTGATCCTTACTTAGACTTGACCATGGGCTCGGCGTAGATCAGCGTTATCTTGGTGACGTTGCCGCACTTCGAGCAGTTCGCGCCGTCCTTTGTGATGAAATCGCCCGCCTGGAACGCGCGCTTCGTCTTCTGGCCGCATGCCGGGCACTCCTCTATGGTATAGACGGAGAGCTTCAGCTTCCCTTGGAGCTGCTGGGACTGCGCAGCAGGAGGCGCGCTCATGCTACTGTCCGACCCCGAGCGAGTTCCCTATGCCGGCGAGGAGGACCTTGTCCCCCTCCTTCGTCTGCTCTTCGATGAGGTCTGCGATGAGCTTGTGCACCTTTTCGGTCGCGTCCGTAATCTCCTTCCGCATGACCGTTATCGCCTCCAGGATGCTCTGCTTGACCAAGATCGCGTAGACGGGCACCTTGTGCTTGGACGAGACCTCCTCGATTCTGTACTTGTCCGTCCCGATGCCTCCAATCGCGGCGCCGATGCCCTCCGCGACGTCTCCCGTCTTCTCGCCTTCGAGCTTCAGGGCCGCGTCGACCATGATTATCGCGTTGAGGGGCACGTTCATCTCTTCGATGACTCTCTGGATGCCCATGCCGGGCTCCCCCACGTATCCCATGGGGCCTTCGGCCTTTAGGACGTAGAGCGTCCTCCCTTTGTACTCGGTGACAGACATGACCGTGTCCTTGGCGACCGCCTGCTTCGGAAGGTTCAGCATGTACTTGGACGCGATGACAGGCCCTATCCCGTCTCCGACCGGCTGACCTAGCTTGAAGGTGTCCACCGCGTTGATGAGCGCGTCCGCTTCAAGCAGGACTTGGGGCATTATCATCTGCAACTGCACGAGCATGATGTAGGAGTTTGTCTTCTTCCCGAGGAGGTAGTAGTGCCTGACTATCTTGTGGATCATGTTGAGCGAGCTGGCAATCTCCAAGATGTTCTCAGCCACGGAGACCTTGACCCGCTCCGCCCCTGGTAGGATCTTCTTCACCTCCATCCTTACCCTTTCGTCTCTGGTCTGGGTGATGTGCTCTATCTTGCCGACGATCCCCTGCGGGTCTAGGTCCACAGGCATTATCGTGACATACTCGAGAAACTGGTCTATCCTCGGGGCCGGGTCTGCGCCCGCCTTGTCCGAGCCCTGGAAGTAGTCAATCGTCTCCTTCCTCGACTTGTCCTTCATAAGCTTCAGACGATTGAGCGCCTTGGAAACGTCGTTTCCAATGATGTAGACTTGAATCCTTTGCCCGTAGAAGATGAAGACAAAGAAAAACAGGTAAAAGGCAACGTTAAGGAGGCTGCTCAGGTCGCCACCGCCGAATCCGAGCTGCAGGGTCATATTCGCGAGTAAGGACATCGATTACAGAATACGTGTTTCGGGCCTAAACTTAAACGTTTTACCAAGTCTGATAGGCGAGAATGAGGCGCCGCCAGCTCGTATGGGCTGAAATATGATAGACAATTAGCATCTCATGCCACGGTGGTCCCTCAAAAGACCCGAATGCCTCGAACTTGGGGATGCGCTCCATCGCCTGGTAAGCATCACCGCCCTCGCCAGGCAGTACGAAGTATCGTTTGCAACTGCCAGAAAATGGATTCGAAGCTGCGGTCTCGAGACTATTCTGAACAGCGAACGACGGAAAACTCTTCTCCGAACGATGATTGAAGAAGCTCCCAAGATTGCGAAACGAAGGGGAATTAGGAGACAACTAGAAGTCAATCTTCGAGACCATGGAGACAGGAAGCTCTTGGCGAGAGCAATTGTAGATGAATTCAGCTTTGGTTATAGATACAAGAAAATGGGCGCAAGAAACGGCATACCCTTGCTCTAGAAGTGATGATGTGTGATCCGCTACCTGTCCGCCAAGTTGCGGAACTGATGGGCGTTGGATTCAGGCGACATTTTCGCGAGGCGAAAGATGGGACGTTGGTTCCGTACTGGGAGACACGGGCAGAAGGGTATCGAGCCTTCGAAATTCTCCGATTGGTCAGGCCGTACCTGGTCGGCCAGAAGGCATTTCAAGCGGATGTCGCTCTGAGGACGGGCCCGTTTCCCAACGAGGCCACAGATATTGGGTTGCGCGAATACAAGAGTAGAATATTTGAAGAAAACAGGCCTTGATAGGATAGTGGGTGCCGGCATCGCTACTTCACGAGAGCTTTCGCACCTCACTAACATAGCGACGACATGTGGTTTGACTTCTGGGATCGGAACGAGTCCAGGTCGGACCCACACGCTATGGCCGGCTAGGTCGTCTTCCCCCTCGAGGGAATTTAACTCTTTTGATGGAGGGGTTCTGTTCAATCCGCGGAACACACGCCCGGAAGTCCTCCCTGTCTAACGCGGGACATGGTTGACGATCACCCAGAATGCGAGCCATAAATCTCAGGAGACAGGCGTCTGATGCTAACCATTCTTCCAGGCCAGGGCGCATACGAGCGCCAAGAGGAGACATGCAACTCCGGCAACAAGAATTTCAAAACTCAGTGGGTTCAACTCTTGGGATGGGAAGGAAGAGACTACATCGAGGCTAATCAAGAGAACCACACCTGCAACGAGAAACACCAATGCCAACCATCCGAATTTTCTCTGGTGCCCATTCCCTGTCAACGCCCTCTGACATCACTTAAGCTCATGTTGAGAGTCGCCCAGCACGAGCCCTGCCCCGAGTATGACCAGACCCAAAGCGAGGACGATCCGGCTCATGCCTAGCCGATTGGCTTGGCTTCTCTTTTATTCTCCTCTTTGGAAGGCCATCCGCGCCGGAGAACCGTTATAACAAACTGCGGCGCAAGCGCGCCGATGCGGCGAAAGCTCCTCGACATCCTGGCGTGCCCGATCGACAAGCACTACCCGCTCCGTCTTCTGGAGTTCTCCACGAAGGAGCCAGACGTCATCGTGGACGGGGCCTTGATTTGTGACGAGTGCAGGAGGTTCTACC
>JBGPFY010000049.1:0-6580 GCA_041483615.1 Nitrososphaeria archaeon
CAACTTCTTGGTATTCATGGACGGGTGATTCAGCGTCTGGTTATTTTAGAGTTCCAAGGAAATTAATTGTCTCGGTCTCCGATGATTTTCCTCGATTCAAACTCGGGCCCTGGGTCGAGCTTCTTGATGCCGTAAGGCCATCCGCGCCTTCCCGGGGTGACACGTTCAAATGCGAAGCTCCCCTGACGGGCGGCCGTTGACACGTGTGCGCTCAGTTCGGCCGCTCGAGGCTGATGACGCATGACGTTCGACCCCTCGATCTTCGTTTCGCTCGCGTTTCTCTTCGGGATAGCAGCCCAGTTCAGGGCCGCTGACGGATACTCGTTCTTGCGGGGAGTCATTTCAGTGCTGGAGGGAAGGCTGGGGGTGATGTATGCCGTAGTCGTGGTTACTGCGGTCTTCTCTCCGTTCGTCCTGAACGACGTCTTGGTCCTGATACTGACGCCGGTCCTCGTGACCTACACCAAAGAATCCGGCGCCGATATCGCGCCGTTGCTGGTCGCGGAGATAACGTTCACGAACATCGCCGGCTCTCTCACCCCTCTCGGGAACCCGCAGAACATCCTGCTTTGGCAGGCCTCAGGCGTGTCCGCCGGGCAATTCGTGGCAGGCACGTGGCTGCCGCTCTCGGCCTCTGGAGCCATCGCAGCGCTGCTCTTGTTCAGATTCAGGGCAAAGGTCCCGAACCAGCGCGGGGCGGCCCAGAGAGTCGCGTCCTGGCTCCCCGCCGCCTACCTCGTCGGGGCAACGGCCATCGTGTTTTCTCTGAACTTCATCGGGGTCTCGAACGTCGCCGCGCTTGGGCTGGCGTTCACCCTCGGGTTCGCGTTCACCTTCAGGCATCTGCGGAGAGTCGCCAGGGAGTTCGACGCTCGGAGCCTGCTAGTACTCTACGCGCTCGTGGGGTTGGTCGCACTTCTCGCTACACTCATCGGACCCGTCCTTCTTCCCTTCGTTGGGCCCGCCGCCTCTGGCGCGCAGCCCTACACCGCGGGGTTCTTCGGGCTCGTCTCGGCCGCGATTAGCAACGTCCCTGCCACCCAGCTGGTCCTGAGCACCGCCACGGTGACGCCCCACGCCGCCCCGATCCTCGCGGTCGACGCGGGGCTTGCGGGCAACATTGGCCCTATCTCGTCATTCGCGAACCTGCTCGCGCTGCTCATTGTAAGGAGGGCGGGGGTCTCAGTCCGGCGAGCGGTGGTCCTTCAGCTGATTGTAGGGCTCGTCGCGTTCTTACCGGCGGCCCTTTAATCCGCGCGCCTTGTCCGCATCTGAAGGGGCCGAGACTTCCGGGAGAGGCTCAGGATGGGTTTCGAGGCCGTGCGACTTCTTCCGGCGGATCCAGACAGACCCCACCGTCGTGACCACGTTGGTGATGATTATGACGTACGCGACGATGGTCAGGAAGAGGTTCCCGAGCGGGATCCCGACATCGAGCGCGATAATGGCGAGGGTTGCCTGCGTCACTCCCTGCGCAGAAAGGAGGATGATCCCGGGTCGGCTCTTCCCGAGCTCGGAGCGCGCTGTGGAGCCGTATACCGTAACAACTCTGGACCCCAGAAGCAGGGCGGCAACCGCCGAGGCGACGGCCAGATTTGAGACGAGTGAGCTGGGGCTCAGGCTGAAGGTGAGACCGAGGAAGACGAAGAAGAGTGTGTTGAGAAGGAACGAGATCTCGTCCTGAAAGCCGCTCAGCCTCTCTATCAGAGGGTCCATGTTGAGCTGCCCGTTCCTCAGGCTGTTGAGTATCTTGTAGTTGCCGAACATCAGCCCGAAGACAAACACACCCAGCTCCCCGCTCCCGCCCAGCGTCGTTGTGATGGAATAGGTGGCCAGGAGGAGGCCCAGCGTCAGGACGTAGGTGTACTTCAGGTCCTTCACACGAGCGAGGAGGAGTATCCATGCGCCGGACATGACTGCCGCCGGCACTATGCCTATTGAGAAGCTCGCGGCTACGCCCGACAGGGATGACGTCAAGCTCGAGGTCCCGGATGTGTAGACTTGGATGAGGGCAAGGAAGACGATAATCCCGACGATGGAATTCATCACGGACTCGAGAGTAAGAAGGGTCACAGCAGGCTCAGGCAGCTTCAAGGATTTCGCGAGGGGCACGACCACGGGGGTGTTGGTCTGCCCGCCGATGATGGCCCCGAGGATGAAGGACTGGAGAAAGCCCCATCCCATTACTAGATACCCGAAAAGACCGATTGCGATCGTGGCCAGAGCCACGTAAGACAAGACGAGCAGCATCGTCCTGCCTCCCCCGTCGATGAGGCTCCTCAGCTTCATGTCAAGGCCGCTGTAAAAGAGAATCATCACGAGTGTCAGTTCAGCGAACAGCCCAAGGATAGGCCGCAGCTGGTCCCCGGAGAATATCTGAAAGACTGGCCCGAGGAGGATCCCGACGGAGATGAGGAAGAGGAACGAGGGGAGGCCAGTCCGCTTGAAGAGCACCTCTCCCAAGAAGCCAAGACAGATGATGCCGGCCACGGTAGCGAACACCAGTGAGGTGTCTGCCATGCGCCTGGTTTCTCGCCTCGTCGCTCACTTAAGCATTAGGAAGCGATAGACCTAGGCGCCGACCAAATCTGGGACGGGGACGGGCGGCGGGATTCCAGCCTGTTCGCTGAAGTCCCAGACGAGGGGGGACGTCGAGTTTTTGCTACTTTCGAGGTTTCACGCAAGGGGACTATTCGAGCCGCGTCTCAGCCACGGAAACGGTCTCCCCATCGACGGCAAACAGCTCGTTGGGCGTAAGCTTGTCGGCAAGCCTGAGAGCTTTCGCGAACTTGCTGGGGAGGAAGAGCTTGCGGGAAGGTCCGTACTGGACGAGGTAGCCACGATTCACGGCGCGCAGGAACAACAGCGCCGCGACCACGACCGGGAAGAATGGCAGCAGGGTAATCAGTATTCCCGTCGACCCCGATAATCCAAAAAGCGACAACCCCGAAGAAATCGAGGGGCCCAGGGATTTGAGGACACCTAACCCGGCTATCCTTTGGGCTAGCAAGAGCGTTGTGGCAAACGCTCCGATCCCGAGCAGGGCCCAGGGAGCTTCGGCGTACGGCACGATCTTCGATATGTCGTCGTATGGCACGGAGGTAACCTCTCTCCCGCTTGCAACCGACCTGACGATTAGACGCCTCGAAGTCGCCGCCACCTTCTGACCTTTGTGGACCCAAGCCTCTATGACTCGTTCGTCGCCAGGCATGCTCTTGAGGGCAGGCATGTCATCGGAGCGCTTCCGAATCTCCAGTTGGAGTCTCTTCGAAAGGTTGTCCACCAAGCGCGTAAGAGAGTACACGGAGGACGCGCGGCTTGCGGCGTTCCCGAGTTTGGATCTCAGACGCGGACGGTCCGCGAGCCTCTTGATGGCTTGCGCCGCCCCCTCCACGTCGTCAGGGCCGTTCAGGATTATCCCGTTCTGCCCGTCCCGGACGATCCACGACTGGCCTCCGACACCAGACGTTATCACCGGGACGCCCCCGGACATGAACTCGAGCTGGGAGATACCAAGAGCCTCGGACCTGCTCATCGTTATGTTGACCATGGACGTCCTGATAAGAGCGGCCTTCTCCTCCTCAGAAATCGAGCCGAGCACAGAGACATTGGGCATCTTGCTCGCAGTCTCCTTTACACCGTCCGCGTACTCGCCTTCCGTCCTGCCTGCGATGACCAGTCGTATGTCCGTCCTCGTTGAGAGCAGCTTCGCGACCTCCAAGAGCCCAAGAATGTTCTTCCTCTCTTCCACGGTCCCGAGGAACGAGGCGAGCTTGGCGTCTCTGGGCAGCTTGTACTTCGCCCTGAATGCGTCTTCGTCGCCTAAGGAGATTACGTCCTCGTCGTCGATTCCTCCGGGAAAGAGGAAGAGCTTCTCGTCCTTCGCTCCAAGCCGCTTCATGGAATTCGCCTCGTACGGCGTGGTCACGAGGACCAGGTTGGCCTCGGCCAGCACCTGCGGAAGGATGACTTTGTTCCACGCCTCCCTGTACGACCTCTCTGCGATGGCATACCTCTCGTCGCTCGCGTCCTGGAAATGGCTCATGTGGCAGAAGATCAGTGGGGAGCGGGGTGCGCCTCCCTCCGCCATCTTCCGTCTCCACGCTACGAACTTCACTACCTCCTCGGGCCCGTTCCAAAGGGTCGAATGGGTGATTAGCACGTTCAGCTTCAGGTCATCTACGATGTTCGTGAGGACGCCCACGAAGTCGACGAAGGAGATCCTTCTTGGGGGCCAGGTTGTGCCGTCGCTGCTAACCCTGATCACTGGGATTCCTAGCTCTCTGTCGAAGGAGTGGACGTAGCCTCCCCTCCTCTTCACCTCGTCGGGACTGACGACAGGCGTGGAGTCCTGGTAGATACTTGTTATCAGAAATGCGTCGTGCCCCAGCCTACGGAATTCTCTGACCATCCTCTGGGCCACCAACTCCTGCCCCTTTGTTAGGCTGGTCTGATACATCACGACGCCGATTCTCATCAAATCTCAACCACCATGTCCTTGCGAACTCTCACACGATGCCGCCAAACGTCTGACAAACCCGCCAGCGCGTGGACCGCCATGGCGATGCAATGAATCAAGGTGGGGCATCCATATAAAAGTCCTCATGCAAGAATTCCTCTTAAGACGCCGGCATCATGAATTTCTGAGGGCCGGGCGCGGAGCCCAGCGTAGGGGAACCCCTCTCACTTCCGCCTGAGGGCTCGAAGATCCAGGGAGAGGTCGTCGTCTGCTAGTGATTGAAAGAAGCCACCGAGGTCGCGATGGCGCACGACGAACCCGCAAGCGAGGTTCTCAAGGCTCTGGCCGTGCTCGACGCATATGGCAACCTCTGCCTCCTCGAATCCCGGGTTGTCGGCCGCGGAGTCGCCCATGAACATGATGTTTCCCGTCACCTTGAGAAGCCGCTTCAGCTCCATTACGGCCCTACCCTTGTTCGGCCTCGCTCCGAACACGTCGAGGTAAGGCCTGCCAGGGTCGTGGACCACCGTCAAGCCTGTCTTTGTAAGCTCTGCCGCGACCGTCTTGATGAACTGGATGGAAGGAGTCGGACCTCTTCTCCAGTCCATCGAAAACCCGAGGAGTTCCCCGGTGGTGCTGCGCTTCTCTTCGAGAGCCAGACCCTGCCTCTCGTACCGCTTCGCGTAGGTGAGGCCGTCCAGAAGGCGGCGGCTCACCCGCTCCGTCAGGAACGCCCTGCCGTCCGAGAGAGCTATCTCCAGACCAAAGACGCAGGCCCACGCACTCGCGAAACCGGTCCTCGGACGGATGAAGCCAAAGTCCTTGGAGGTCACCATCGCGATAGGCATCGAGGTCCCCAGCCTGACAAGGGGCTCCTCGATTTCCTTCGGCACTCTGGAGGATTCGAGGGAGACGTCCTCTGGCGCGAGGGTGCCATCGTAGTCGGCGAAGATCGCGCTAATCTTCAATGGTAATCGTCAGCCCACGGGCAATCAGATTCTAATCTTCTACGGGATGATCTAGCATGTCACCCAACGAGCCCTGCCTAGGTCGGCTGCCAGAGTTAGCTCTCTTTGCGTTGGCGGCTAATCCATTCCTTCCATTCCGCCGGGACCACCCGGTCCACCTGGCGGCATTGAAGGTCCTTTCTTGCTGCTCGCTATCACATCGTCGATTCTCAGAATCATGCAGGTGCATTCCGTCGCCGACTTGATGATTTGCTCCTTGACGCCGACCGGCTCGATGACGCCCTTCTCGAGCATGTCTCGCACCCCGTTCCCGAGGACATCTACGCCATACCAGATCTTGCCTGCGCTGTGCTTCTCTCGCAACCCGACCTGGATGTCTATGGGGTCGAATCCCGCGTTGACTGCGAGTGCGGTTGGTATCGCCTCCAGGGCCTCCGCGAACTTTTCTGCGGCGAGCTGCTCCCTTCCTTCCAGTCTGCTGGACCATTTCATCAAACGATAGGATAGCTCCTCTTCGACCGCGCCGCCGCCTCCGACTATCGCGGGGTTCTCAAGCACGTCCTTGACGACCATTATCGCGTCGTGCATTGACCTCTCGACCTCGTCGACTACCCGCTGGCTTCCGCCTCTGATGAAGATGGTGACCGCCTTGGGGTTCTTGCACCCTTCAATGAAGGTCCACTTGTCGTCCTCGATCTTCCTCTCTTCGACAAGACCGGCTTGGCCAATGTCGGCCTTTGTCAGGCCGTCGAGTCCGTTTACTATCCTTGCGCCGGTGGCCTTCGCTAGCTTGACCATGTCGGACTCCTTCGCCCGTCTCACCGACAAGATGCCGGCCTTCGCCAAATAATGCTGGGCCATGTCGTCGATTCCCTTCTGGCAGATGAGCACGTTGGCTCCGGACTCGGAGATCTTCTCGACCATGCTCTTCAGCATCCTGGTCTCTTCGTCGAGGAACTTCTGCATCTGGCCGGGGTTGCTGATGTTAATCTTGGCGTCGAACTCGGTCTTCTCTATCTCGAGAGCCGAGCTGACCAGCGCTACCTTAGCTTTCTCCACCCGCTTCGGCATCCCAGAATGCGCTACTTCTTTGTCAAGGATAATCCCGCGTATCAGGGACGTGTCTTTGAGAGAGCCTCCCACCTTCTTCTCC
>JBGPFY010000050.1:0-6576 GCA_041483615.1 Nitrososphaeria archaeon
AGCACCGCAACCTCCAAGCGGTCAAGGAGGCGACCGGCAGCGCCGACAACGCGCGCCTCACGAGGAAGCTGTGCGGCCCTGAGTTCTCGATAATGTCAGGGGACGACGACAAGACCCTGCCCTTCATGCACGACGACTCCATCCTCTGCTCCGGGGCGATCTCCGTGATCTCGAACGTCGCTCCCAGGGCGGTCGAAGACCTCACCGAAGCCGCCCTTGCGGGGAACCTGGAGGAGGCAGACCGGCTCGGGGCAGCCCTCCAGCCGCTGTTCGCGATGGTCACCGTGAAGTCCGAAGAGAACACATCGTTTGGGCCCATCCCCGTGAAGGCGAGGAACCCGCTCCCCGTGAAGACGATGATGAACATCCTAGGAATGGACGTCGGGCCTTGCAGGCCGCCCCTCGGCCTGGTCACCAAGCAGGCTTTGACCCACATCCTCGAGGGCCTCCGGAAGGTCTGGACGCAAAACCCAGAAATCCTCGAGCCGATCGAGAAGGCCTTCGACGTCTCGGTCGACAAGAGGCTCCGCGACGCTCGTTACTGGAACGGACTTGCATACGAGGCCGCATATGATTAGAGGAGGCGGCACGACCAAGCCGCTCAGGGTCTGCCTCGTCGGCGCCACCGGCCGGATGGGCACGCTGATAGCGAGGGAGGCGTCGCGGGACAGTTTCGAGATTACGGGCGCCGTTGCCGCGCCAGACGACCCGGGGGTGGGCAAGACACTGCGCGAACTGGGGGCAAGAGACAGCGAGACCAAGGTGTCGCCCCCCTCCCGCCTCGCGGAGCTCCTCCGCGCGAGCGACGTGTGCATCTCGTTCACGAGCGCCCAGGCGGAGATGGGCAACCTCAAGGCCGTCGCCGAGGGCAGGGTTCCCTACGTCTCAGGGACTACGGGACTCGCTCCCCAGCAGAGGAAGGAGGTCGAGGATGCCCTCACCGGGAAGATCCCGGCAGTCATCTCCTCCAACTTCTCCGTCGGCGCCAACCTGCTCATCGCGATGTCAGCTTCGCTCAAGGCGCTGCCTCGCGGCTTCGACGTTAGCATCGTGGAGGCCCATCACTCAGGGAAGGTTGACGCGCCCAGCGGGACGGCCCTGAGCATAGCGCAGGAGGTCTCGAGGGCCAGGGGCTATGCCAAGACCGTCAGCGGGCGGAGCGGCTCCTCCAAGCGCGCCCCGGACGAGCTTGAGGTGAGCTCCCTCAGGGGAGGGGGGACGCCCGGCATCCACACCGTGTACGCCTTCGGCCCGCACGAGATGATCACACTGGAGCATCTGGCGTTCTCGAGGTCTGCCTTCGCCCTCGGCGCCATCCATGCCGCGGAATGGGTCTCGGCGAAAGGACGGCAGCCCAGGGTCTACGGGATGGTCGACGTCCTCGGGCTCAAGCTATGAGCCGGACGCGCTCGAACCGCCCTAGTTCTCGTAGAGAATCTCGTGGGCCTCGGACCCGCCGTCTGTCAGGGCCTCGTGGCCGGCCTCCGTCACGAGGATGGTCTCGCCGATCCTGCAGCCTCCGACCTTGAGGTTGTCGTCCAGCGTGATGCAAGGCTCGATCGCGATCACGTGCCCCGGTTTCAGCTTGGCGGTCGGCTCGTCCCTGCCGGGCTCCGGCGCCCACGGCGGCTCGTAGACGTTCATCCCCACCCCGTGGAGGATTGGCTGGATCCTGCTGAAGGAGTATTGCGAGTACCCGTACTCGTCCACCACCCCCTCTGCGACGTCCCTAAGCCTCCGGGTGCTCGCCCCCGGACGCGCCGCCTTTAAGGCGGCCGAGTAGGCGTCGTAGGTCGCGGTGTAGAGGCGCTTCTGCGCCGCGCTGGGGCTTCCGATTATCGTGGTCGTTGTGATGTCTGTGTT
This sequence comes from Nitrososphaeria archaeon, assembly GCA_041483615.1. Taxonomy (GTDB): domain Archaea; phylum Thermoproteota; class Nitrososphaeria; order Nitrososphaerales; family Gagatemarchaeaceae; genus Gagatemarchaeum. The sequence goes on from JBGPFY010000050.1 coordinate 1,864, forward strand.
GTATCCCTTGTAGATGGTCGCGTACCCCAAGATGAGGAACTCCCCATCCCTCACGACCCTGTCCGAGTCGTGCCTCGTCATCAGCCCCGTGTTCGGGCCTGCGAACGTCGCGAGCGACCAGGACATACCCTCCGCCCCCATCTTCCTTGCCGCGTACTCCCCCTCCGCGGCTATCTCATACTCCCTCATCCCCGCGCGGGCGTACCTCAATGCCGCCCCGATGGATGCCTCTGTCGCCTTCGCGGCCTCGCGCATCATGGCGACCTCGTCGTCTAGCTTCACCGCCCTCTCCTCGGCAATCTCTCCTCCGGCTTCTACGAGCTGGACGCCCTTTGCGGCGCTGCGGAGGGCATGAAACCCCTCCAAGCCCAGCTGGTCGTATCCAACCTTGCCGCTCTTGATGTAATCCCTGAACACCTTCGAGACCTCCTCTGCGCGTCCTAAAGTGTGCATCACCCTCATGTCGCCGACCCACGGCATGTAGTGCTTGGCCCGGGTGTAGTCGCCAGCTACCGTCAGCACCACTGCGTCTCCGCCGGACGTGATGAAGGAGGAGTAGCTGTTCTGGAACCACATGCTGACTACGGGGCGAAAGTCGGTCGAATACCTGACGTTCTCTATCCTGTTGAGCAGCAGGGCGTCGAGGCCCTCCCTCTTCATGAGGGAGACGAGCTTCGCGACCTTCTTCTTTCTCAGGTCCGCGGCGTCGACCCCGTTTCTTTCGCGTTTCGGCAAAGTTACTTTTCTTCCTCTCACCCCGAGCCACCGTCTATAAATGGTTGGAACAAGGGGCAGCAGTGTCATGCCTTCCGCGAAGAGACACGAGGACCCCGTCGCGAGGCTGAGGAGGATCCTCTCGGGGAAGAGGACGATCGCTGTCCCGGGGGTCTTCAACCCGGCCGTGGCGCTGCTCGCCGGGGAGGCTGGCTTCGAGTGTCTCTACTTCTCTGGGGCCGCCTTCGCGAACTCCATGGGCCTCCCGGACCTGGGGGTCACGACCCTCACCGAGGTCGCCGAGGCCGCGGGCAGGATATCCGCCGCCGTCCCTTCGTTGCCCTTGATTGTCGATGTCGACACCGGGTTCGGCGAGGCGGTCAACGTCTCCCGGACCGTCCACGAGATGGAGAAGGCAGGCGCGGCCGCGATACAAATCGAGGACCAGGTCATGCCCAAGAGATGCGGGCACCTCGACGGGAAGGAAGTAGTCGAGCCGGCCGAGATGGCGAAGAAGGTGATTGCTGCGAAGGCCGCGGCCAAGACTGAGCTGGTGATCATAGCGAGGACGGACGCCGCCGAGACCGAGGGGCTTGACGGCGCGATAGCGAGGGCGAGGCTCTACCAGAAGGCTGGTGCCGACGTGATATTCCCGGAGGCGTTGAATTCGAAGGAGGAGTTCGCCGAGTTCGCGAAGAAGGTGAAAGGACCGCTGCTCGCCAACATGACCGAGTTCGGCAAGACCCCTTTCCTCTCGCTCTCGGACTTCTCAAAGCTGGGCGAAGGCTACAAGCTTGTAATCTTCCCAGTAACCACCTTCAGGGTGGCGATGAAGGCGATGCGCGAAGCGCTCAGGGAGCTCTCGAAGTCCGGGACGCAGAGGGCCCTCCTTGAGAAGATGATGACCAGGAAGGAGTTCTACGAGCTCACCGACTACCGCTTCCTAGAGAATGCGGACAGGGCGACCGCGCGGAAGGCGTCGCGGCTTCTGGATAACCATTAATATCGGGATTATTCATTCTGGATGTCGAAATGGCAGAGATACTCCGGGCCCCTAAAGGGCTTGATGGAGTCGCAGTAGCGGATACCACCATTGCAAAGAGCGGGGCGGACGGCACGCTCATCTATAGAGGGTATGCCATCAAGGACCTCTTCGAAGAGTCTACTTTCGAGGAGTCCACTTACCTGATCCTATACGGAAAGCTTCCCACGCGGAGCGAGCTGGAGGAGTTCGAGGCGAGGCTGAAAAGGTACTCCATGGTGCCTCACAACGTGTACGAGCTCGTAAAGGCGATTCCTCACGAGGCGCACCAGATGGACGTGCTGCGCACGGCGGTCTCCGGCCTGGGCGCGACCGAGGGCGGGATCTCCTCCGAGGAGCAGAAACTCTCTATCATCGCGCAGATGCCCGCCCTCGTGGCCAACTGCTATCGCATCACAAAGGGTATGGAAACCGCGGAGCCCGACCCGTCCCTCGACCAGTCCGCGAACTTCCTCTACATGCTGACGGGGAAGAAGCCCACGGAATTCGAGGCGTGGTGTTTCGAAAGGATGCTAATCCTTTACCTCGAGCACGACCTCGCCGCCTCGGCGTTCACGGTGAGGGTCGTGGCGTCGACCCTGGCGGACATCTACTCGGCGTGCACCGCGGGGCTGGCCGCGCTGAAGGGACCCCTCCACGGAGGCGCCAACGAGGCCGCGATGCAGATGCTCCTGAAGATCGGGACCGCAGACAACGCAAGGTCCTACGTCCAAGAAACGCTCGCGAGGCGCGAGAAGATAATGGGGTTCGGCCACAGGGTCTACAAGACGGTGGACCCGCGATCACAGCTCGCAAAGAAGCTGCTAAGGGAGCTCCTCGAAAAACAGCGGAAGGGCCTTGACACCTACAAGCTTTGCGAGGCAGTGGAGAACGCGGTCTGGGAGTTCAAGAGGCTCCCCGCGAACGTCGACTTCTACGCAGCTCCTATATTCCACAACCTCGGCATCCCAATCGAGACATTCACCCCCATCTTCGCCTCTAGCAGGATCGTGGGGTGGGTCGCGCACTACAACGAGCAGCTGATGGACAACAGGATCTACAGGCCCGACGCAATCTACAAAGGCGAGAAGGGTCTCAAGTACATCCCGCTCGACAGAAGATAGCCGGGCCGCGCCATCAGCGTCGCCTGGGGACAGCGCACGCAGCCATAAGGTCGGAGACGTCGTCCCGCCCGTCGATGCCCCAGACCGTGTCGGCGACCCTCTCGACCTGCCGGTCCGGCAAGTTCCTCTTCGTCAGGCTCCTGAACTTCCTCTCCACCTCCTCCTTTGTCATAGGGTTGGTCGGGTTGCCCCTCGGGTCGTCGACCATCCTGGTCAGGGCCCGCCCTCCCTTTAGCCTCAGGGTGACCCTGTTGGCGATCCTCCCGGGGTAGACCATGGTGAGCGACCGGTCCTCCCTCACCTCGATCCTCTCCATCAACTCCCTCATGCGGGGGTCGCGCAGCTTCCTCGCGGCATACGTCCCGAGGTCTATCCTCCCGTCGAGGAGCGCTGCCGCGACCATGTACGGGAGGCTGTGGTCGGCCGTCTCCCGCGTCTCCGGGGACCACTTCTCCCTGTCCTTCCCGAGGATCGTATAGCCCGCTTCGTGGGTCTCCACCAGCACCGACTCTATCGACTCGACCGGGCTTCTGCCCAGCTCCTTCTTGAGTTCCAGGGCCGCCCACAGGGCGGACTGCGCGTGATACTCCGCGGGGTAGAACTTGATGAACGTCTCCCCAAGCTTGAAGCTCCCGCCGCCCCTCCCTCCGAACCGATCGGTCTCGAGCTCGAATGGGCCAGACACCTGGCGGAAGAAGCCCATCTCCCCCTCGAATATGGGAGAAGGCCCCCTTATCCCCTCGCGCGCGAGGACCGCGGAGAAGACCGCGTTGCGGGCCGCGTTCGCGAAGGAGAAGCCTTTCCACTCGGAAAGCGCGCCGGCCCTCACCTGCCTCATCGCGAGGTGCGAGTTCAGAGCGATGTTTACCGCCTGGGCAAGCTCGCCCCTGGAGAGCCGCATAAGCCTCCCCGCGGCGAGGGCCGCCGAGACCAGGCCGTAGCACACATGGTCCCATCCCCTCGCCCTCAGGCTTGCCGCGTCGCAGAGCCTGCACTGTATCTCATAGGCCAGCACGATCGACAACAACAGCTCCCTCCCAGACCGGCCCGCCATCTCCGCCGTCGCAAGGCAGGCAGAGACGTTGTCGCTCGGGTGGCCCGGCTCCTTCGAAAGGTAGGTGTCGTTGAAATCGAGATACCTGATCATCAGGCCGTTGACGAACGTGGCCATGTCCGGGGTGGTCTTCTCCCGAGTCCCAAGGATTGTCGCAGCGTCTGCCCCATAGCCGTCGACCGCGAGCCTGGTGGCGGCCTTGACCGGCCGCTCGCCCAGCGCCCCTAACGCGCAGCCCAAACTGTCCAGCAGCCTCTTCTTCGCCTCCGTGACGACTGGGCCGACGTCGCCGTAGCTCAGGGACGCCGCGTAGTCGGCGAGGCGCTCGGCCAGGTTCATGGGCTCTTCGTGTCGTTGCCGAGGGCTAAGTCCATTCCTACGATCTCGGGGCAGGCCGCCTTCGCGCCTTTCTCCCGCCTGCCTTCGCCCCGAGCAGAGAAGCGGCCGCCTCGTCCACGGTGAGCTTGCGCCTCGCGACCTCCTCGGCGAGCGCGTCCATCCGCGAGTCCGCCCTCCTCTCGAGCTCCACCAGGACCCTTCGCCTCGCGAGCTCGGTTATCATGCCCCTGATGCTCCTGAGCCTGATCTCGTCCCCTCCCTCCGAGTGCGAGGATAGGAACCTCGACCTGATTCGCTCCAACACGCCGACGACCGGCTCGATCCCCTCGTTCCTCGCCGCCGAGACCTTCAGCACTGAAGGGTCGCGGCCTTTGAAGTCCCTGGCCATCGCCAGGAGGTCCACGACCATGTCGTCGGCCCCCGACAGGTCCGCCTTGTTGACTACGTAGACGTCGCCTATC